>NZ_LWBK01000005.1:0-129229 GCF_001614195.1 Bacillus sp. VT 712
CAAAACGTCTGTTTCACTACGTACAGGAAAAAGATGTATTCGCTTGTCCAATGGGGTGCATTTTATCGTATGCGACTACCAGTCGCACAGGAGATCGTACATACAAATCAAATCCAAGTGATTGTGCCGTTTGTCCAATGAGAGACGGTTGTTTTTCCGCTTCCCAAAAACAACGCGTGGTGACCCGTCACATTTGGGAGAGATTCAAAGAACAAGCGCGTCTAAATAAGCGCACAAAAGCAGGTAAACAACTTTATCGTATGCGTTGCACGACGATTGAGCGTAGCTTTGCCGACGCAAAAGAGCTAAATGGGTATCGATATGCCCGGTATCGAGGGCTGAAGTCTGTCCAGATGCAGGCGTATCTGACGGCAGCTTGTCAAAACATGAAAAAAATCGCCCATTACCTGACCAAAACAGGTCAGGTAATGGGCGATTTTTATGGAAAACGACGATTTGTTTGTGAAATGTTTACTTGTTTCACTATAAAAAATGAAAAGAGCCTCAGATTGACGAGAACCTTACAGGTTTCTCGTCAATCTGAAAAAGTGCACGGAATAATCCGTGCACTTTTTCATTCATTTATTCTGTTTCGTTTTCAACGACTCTCTTACGTTCTAGCTGCTTGCCTTTCCATACAAGCCACAGCTGAGAGGCAATGAAAATCGATGAGTACGTACCTGCAATTAATCCTACTAGTAGAGCGATAGAGAAGTTTAGAATTGAGTCACTTCCAAAAATCAACAGTGCTGCTACAGCAATAATTACCGTAATAATCGTATTCAACGATCGAGTTAGGGTCTCACGCAAACTTAAGTTCACGATAAACTTTAAGTCCTCAAACGTTTTTGATTTGAACTTCTTCATATTCTCTCGAATGCGGTCAAACGTTACAATCGTATCGTTGATTGAATAACCAACGATTGTTAAGATTGCCGCAATGAATGTCAAATCAACCTCAAGACGAGTTAAACTGAAGAAAGCAATGATGAAAAAGGCATCATGTAGTAAGGCTACAATGGCAGCTAATCCCATATACAGCTCAAATCGGAACCCTACATAAATAATAATTCCAATAGAAGCAATTAATACCGCAATCATTGCATTGCGTGCTAGCTCTTTTCCGACAGTCGGAGACACTGTACTTACGTTAGGTTCTGAGCCATACTTTCCACTGAAGTAATCCTTTAAATCAGCAATTTCCTTTTGTGAAAGTACACCTACAAAGCTGGCAACTCCCGTCTTTTTATCATCACCCGTGATAATCACATCGTCTGACTCTAATCCAATTGAAGACATGTCCTTTTCTACCTGTTCTTGAGTTAAAGCTTTATCACTTGCTACTTCAACTCGCGTTCCGCTTGCAAAATCAATTCCTAGGTTAAGCTTGAAGATAAGCAAGGCAATAACTCCAGCTACAACAAGGATGCTTGATAAAGCAAAGAAGCGTTTTCTGTATTTAACAAAATCAAATCTGTCCCAAGCTGTTGGTAAAACTGTTTGACCATCGTCTTTGCTTAAATCATGAATTTCAGATTTTTTCACACCGAATAAGTGAGGTTTTTTATTTAACCAACGGCTGTTAACTAGCAGAGCTAGCAACAATCTCGTTCCATATACAGCTGTCACAAAGCTCAGTACAATCCCAATCATTAACGTTGTCGCAAATCCTTGAACAGAACTTGTTCCATAGATAAACAGCACAACAGCTGCTAACATTGTTGTTAAGTTTGCATCGAAAATCGTTGCAATGGAACGGCGATTTCCTGCTTTAAAAGCAGACATTACAGATCGGCCTGTCCTTAATTCATCTTTAATTCGCTCGTATGTAATGATATTAGCATCCACTGCCATCCCGACTCCAAGAATTAAAGCTGCTATCCCTGGAAGAGTAAGAACAACATGCATAAGATCGAATACTAAAAGGTTTAAATATACGTAAAAGCTTAGCGTAATTACCGCGATAAGCCCTGGTAGACGGTAGAATGCAATCATGAAAAGGAAGATGATAGCAATTCCAATTGCTCCGGCAAATACGGTCATATCGAGAGCTTTCTCACCAAATTGAGCCCCGACAGATGTTGAATAAATTTCATCCAATTTAACAGGCAAAGAGCCTGCATTTAATAGATCTGATAATTCTGTAGCACTTTTAACTGTAAAGTTACCACCCGTAATCGATACTTCTTTTTGAGAGAAAACTTGATTTACAGTTGCTGCAGATAAAAACTTAGGATTTTGCTTAGCTGCTTCTGCCTTATAGGAATCTTTTCCTTCCTCAAAATCTAACCAGATGACCAATAAATTATTGGGTGCCATATCTAGCACTTTCTTTGTTACTTCTTTAAACTTATCCGCATCTTTTAGCTTTAACGAAACGCTCGGCTGATTGTTTTCATCAAACGATTGCTTTGCACCATTTTGAGCAAGGTCAGAACCATCCATTAAGATATTGTCATTTACATCACGGAAGGTTAAATTTGCTTCAGTTGATAATAGCTCACGCGCTTGTGACTGATCCGTAACACCAGCCAACTGTACGCGAATGCGATCATCTCCTTCAATTTGAATACTAGGCTCGCTTACACCGAGCACATTCACACGCTGATTTAGCGCTTCAACGGTGCTTTTAAGTGCACTGTTATCGATGACATCACCTTTCTTAGCAGGTTTTACATCATATAAAATTTCAAACCCACCTTGAAGATCAAGGCCAAGCTTAATATCTTTTGCAATACCTATAACCGTTGTTCCGATTGTACCAAATATTAAAAGTACTAAGAGGAAAAAGGTAACGATACGTCCTCTTTTAACCATAAATAAGAAATCCTCCTTCTTATGTAAAACACATGAGCTGATCGCTGTAAAATACCAACTTAATTATCTTCGATAACTAGGGGTCTGTCAAATGACGAACCATAAAATTTGCATTACTTTAATAATTCTTTCCAATCTTCATTGTCACTAACAGTTTCGAACATATTTGATTTATAAGATTCAATTGTTACATAGCTCATTACATCAGTAATCTTAACAGTCAACACGTCACTAACAACCTGATGCAACGAAAATTCTTGACGCTTTTTCCACTTCTTTTGGTTCAAATACCCCCACAATTCTGCTTCCGTTACGTCTTCGTAACCAATTAAATGAAATTCTTCTAGCTTACTCTCAATTACTGGTTGAATGATTGTCTTTTGCTCATCTGATATTATCGAATTCATGTTCACGACTCCTTTTCTCACACGCATGCAAAATATATAAGCCAGCAAGCTCTCTGTTATTTCTTTGATTCCTTGTCATGCTTGGACACATTCCCTGCATATATTGGATTACATCAATTATAATTTGTCCAAGAAGGCAGTGAGGATCTATGTCTAAATTTTTGCAAGGTACTATTATTTTAATTATAGCTGGATTGATTACAAGAGTTCTCGGATTCATTAACCGCGTTGTTATTGCAAGAATGATTGGGAACGAAGGTGTTGGCCTATACATGATGGCTGTTCCTACTCTTGTACTCGTTATTACGTTAACGCAGTTAGGTTTGCCTGTAGCCATTTCAAAGCTAGTTGCAGAAGCACAGGCACTCGGTGACAAACGAAAAATTAAAAAGATTCTGGTTGTTTCTTTAAGCATCACGTGTACATTGAGTTTTATATTTACGCTCAGTTTAATAGTATTCGCTCCTATTATCGCAAAAACCTTTTTTACAGATGAGCGTACCTTATATCCACTATTAGCGGTTATTCCTGTTATTCCAATTATCGCTATTTCATCGGTTATTCGCGGCTATTTCCAAGGTCTTCAGCAAATGAAACCCGCTGCTTATTCGCAGGTCATTGAACAAGTCGTTCGTATCACTTTAATCGCTGTATGTACAAAGGCATTCTTACCTTATGGAATTGAATATGCCGCTGCTGGCGCTATGCTCTCTTCTGTATTTGGAGAATTGGCATCTCTATTTTATATGTTCTATATGTTTAAACGAAAAAAGAAGTTAACCGTTCGTCGTAACTTTTTTCAATCACTTCGTGCTGGCAAAGATACCTTTTATGACTTGATGAGAATCGCTGTTCCCACTACAGGGAGTCGTATGATTGGTTCAGTTTCTTGGTTTTTAGAACCAATTGTTGTAGCCAAGAGCCTAGCGATTGCTGGAGTAGCAACCACCGTCGCTACTCAGCAGTACGGAGAATTAACGGGCTTTGCACTTCCATTATTAATGCTACCGTCCTTTATTACCGTTTCTCTTTCAACTGCACTAGTACCTGCTATCAGTGAATCCTATGCAAAGAACCATATGAAACAAATTCAGTATAGACTTCACCAAGCGCTGCGCCTATCGTTTATAACAGGGGGACTTGCCGTTGTCGTATTATACGTATTCGCTAACCCCATAATGGAATTGATGTACGGATCAGATAAAGCAGCTATCTTTGTTAAAGTCATGGCACCCTTTTTTATCTTCTCTTACTTTCAAGGACCCCTTCAGGCCGTCCTTCAAGCTTTAGACCTAGCTAAAGCCGCCATGATTAACAGTTTCATTGGCGCAGCTGTGAAAACCGCATTGATTTTTTTATTAGCTTCTCAGCCTACTCTCGGCATTATGGGCGCCGGACTTTCTATTGTAGTTGGCACTATGCTCGTCACTCTTCTTCATTTATCAACCGTTACGAAACAAATTATGTATAAGCTACAAATCATGGATTATGTAAAAAGCTGTATCGTCATGTTAGCTGCTGGATCGGTGGGACAGTATGCGTTTACACATTTTTTTGCCAACCTTCCACTTGTACTACAAACATTAGTCTCTATAATGCTAACAAGCCTGTTATACGTTATTCTTTTATTACTATTCAAGCTTATTACGAAAGAAGAGCTCAACCGCTTTTCAATTCTACGACTGTTTAAAAAGAAATAAAGAAGATGAGCAACCATACTCATCTTCTTTATTTTGGTTCGTCCACTTTATCTACAAAAAAGGTGCCATTATTGTAGGTACAATATGAAATATTCTTTATTTCTTGATAACCTAGCTTTTTTAATTCTTGGCGAAGCCATAGCGTTGTACGGTGATCGAGTGCTAAATGTTCTTCTTGGACTACGCCATCAATAATGTAAGGCAGATTTAAGCTTTCTTTTCCAAAAGGAGCGGTATTATTCTTTTTTTCAAAAACAGAAAGCTTGCCAGAAGGTTCTAAAATAGCAAATTCAACGTCAGCAATATCCTTCACATTTTTATCACGAAGCTGTATGAGTAAATCGTTAAAGTTATAGTGCTGCTTTTTCATTTCCTTTTCACGAATTTCGCCATTTTGAATAATAACCGTCGGCTGACCGTCTAAGAAGTTGCGCATGCGATTACTTTTGAGTGACCAAAGAGCCAACCCAATTTGAATCACAAGTAAGGTGATCATCGGAACTAAGCTATGATGCAATGGATCATTTGTATTTTCAATTGCCACTACCGCTAGCTCTGCTAGCATAATAAACACGACAAGGTCTAAAATACTGAGCTCGCCAATTTCACGCTTACCCATTAGTCTAAAGATGACTAATACGATAAAATATAACAAAATAGTACGAAAAACCATTGTTACGATCTCCATATAAAAACCTCCGCACTTTGACATTCCTGACTAGTTTTCGTTTAAACACAAAAAATAGACGGATTTTTTTGCGTCTATTTCTTCCATTTTGTGAATATGCTCGTACTAAGATTGCAGTTTGACATATAAGGGGGTTTTTAGTAATGGAAGCAAAAAGAATGAGCAGTGCTATCTTTTTTGGAGTAATGATCATCTTTATCATCGGTTTTGTCATCAGCCTTTTGTTAGCACTTTTGTTAAAGTTTTCGTCTGTTACTGAACAAGCTTTGCAACTATGGATTGCTATTTTATCCTTTTTGGCAGTCTTTATTGGTGGATTTATGTCAGGTGGAAAAAGCGGCTCAAAGGGTTGGATGATTGGTGGAGCAACTGGTCTTATCTACTCTGTTCTTATGCTTATGCTACAATTTCTTGGATACAACGAGCTCTTTTCAGCTCAGCAGCTTTTATTTCACGGTGGGTTTTTACTGGTAGCCATGCTCGGCGGTGTGATTGGGGTCAATTTATCAGGCTCTAGAACAGCATAAAAAGAGTTTGGGACATAACAAAATGATTGCTTCTAAAAGACGAACACTAGCTGTTCCCATCTCTTTGGTTTGTCTCAACCCGTTCGTTCCATTGCGCTACGGCCACTCGCTTTCCGCGGGGAGGAACCTGAGCTTCCTCGCTGCGCTGCGGGATCTCATGTTTCCCTCTCTTTCCCGCAGGAGTCGAGTGTCCTACGCTCCATTCCACCCTGTTTCCAACATTGTTTTCACAATTAACAAAAAAACCTGAACGATTAAAAGTGAGAAACTCTCAATCGTTCAGGTATAGTAAGGACTGAACTACTTATGTCTCAGTCTCTTTCTATAATTATGCTTCGCTACGGATTTCACGAATTGCAGCGCGGTCAAATACCATTTTAGAACCGTCTGTTGTTTTCACAATAACTGTTCCTTCATCAATTGCTTCAACTAAAGCGTGCATTCCACCGATTGTGATGACTTTGTCACCTTTCTTCAGTTCAGACTGCATTTGCTGTACAGCTTTTTGACGCTTTTGCTGTGGACGAATTAATAAGAAATAAAAGATGGCGAACATTAAAAGTAATGGCCATATTGCTTGGAAAATTTCCACAAGATCTCCTCCTTTAATCAATTTATCAACAGGTACTTATTCATATGTTGATGAAAAACCCCTGTAATGACCTAGAAATTTTTTGCATTTGGTCCGTTAAATCCATATTTATCAAAGAATTCATCACGGAAGTCACCTAATCGATCTTCGCGAATAGCTTCACGGACTTGCTCCATTAAGTTTAGCAGAAAATATAAGTTATGGTAAGATGTTAATCGAATTCCAAACGTTTCATTAGAACGAATTAAGTGGCGAATATACGCTCTTGAATAATTTTTACACGTATAGCAATCACAGTTTGGATCGATTGGCCCAAAGTCTTCTGCATATTTTGCATTTTTAACAACTAAGCGCCCTTCGCTTGTCATTAATGTACCGTTACGTGCAATACGCGTTGGTAGCACGCAGTCAAACATATCAATTCCACGGATTGCTCCATCAATCAATGAATCTGGTGAACCTACGCCCATTAAGTAACGAGGTTTATCCGCAGGCAGATAAGGTGTTGTAAACTCAAGCACGCGATTCATAACGTCTTTTGGTTCTCCAACAGATAGTCCTCCTACAGCATAACCCGGGAAGTCCATAGAAACCAAGTCAGAAGCACTCTGACGACGTAAATCTTCAAATTCTCCTCCTTGTACAATCCCAAATAATCCTTGGTCTTGCGGACGACTGTGAGCTTCTAAACAGCGCTCAGCCCAACGGCTTGTACGCTCTACTGAACGCTTTAAATAATCATATTCAGCTGGATATGGTGGACACTCATCAAATGCCATCATGATATCCGAACCAAGTGCGTTTTGAATCTCCATTGCTCCTTCAGGTGATAGGAATAACTTGTCACCATTTAAGTGATTGCGGAAATGCACGCCTTCTTCTTCAATACGTCGAAGATCGCTTAGACTAAACACTTGGAAACCACCTGAATCCGTTAAAATTGGACGGTCCCAGTTCATGAATTTATGAAGTCCGCCAGCTTTTTTTACAATTTCGTGACCTGGACGTAGCCATAGATGATACGTGTTGCTTAAAATAATTCCTGCTCCCATTGCTTTTAAGTCTTCAGGAGACATTGTTTTTACTGTAGCAAGCGTACCAACTGGCATAAAGATCGGCGTTTCAAAAGATCCGTGTGGAGTATGCACAATGCCAAGGCGTGCTCCGGTTTGCTTACATGTTTTAATATGTTCATAACGAATAGCTGTCATTAGTGTATTCCTTTCATGTTAAATTACAAGATTAGCATGGCATCGCCAAAGCTAAAGAATCGATACTTTTCTTTTACCGCTGTTTCATATGCGCCGATGATATGCTCACGTCCAGCTAACGCGCTAACAAGCATAATAAGCGTTGACTTCGGCAAATGGAAGTTTGTAATCATACCATCAATTGCTTTAAATTCATATCCAGGGAAAATAAAGATGCTCGTCCAGCCCGATGAAGCTTTAAACACACCGTCGTGTTCAGTTGCGATTGTTTCAAGCGTTCGCGTAGACGTGGTACCAACAGAGATAATTCGTCCACCTTGTTCACGCACTGAATTCAACAACGAAGCTGTCTCTTCGCTCACTTGATAGTATTCAGCGTGCATATCATGCTCTTCCAGATCATCTACGCTTACGGGTCTGAAGGTTCCTAGGCCAACGTGCAGTGTTAAGAAAGCAATATGCACACCTTTCGCTTTAATTTCTTCCAACATCTCTTCCGTGAAGTGAAGTCCTGCCGTTGGTGCTGCAGCTGAACCTTGTTCACGTGCAAACACAGTTTGATAGCGTTCGCGGTCATCAAGGCGTTCTTTGATATAAGGTGGCAGCGGCATTTCACCAAGCTGTTCTAATACTTCATAAAAGATTCCGTCATACTTAAATTCCAGCAGCCTTCCCCCCTGATCACTCACACCTTTACAAACAGCCGTTAAGCGACCATCTCCAAATGAAATAACCGTTCCTTCTTTAACTCGCTTAGCGGGCTTCACAAGCGTTTCCCACATGTCACCTTCCGTTTGTTTTAAAAGAAGGACTTCAATATTAGCGCCCGTATCTTCTTTTGTTCCAAATAAACGAGCTGGTAAAACACGCGTATCGTTTAATACAAGACAATCACCTTCTTGTAAATAGTCAAGAAGGTCTTGAAACATATGATGACGTACCTCACCTGTTTCTTTGTTTACTACCATGAGTCTTGATGCATCACGCTTTTCAAGCGGCGTTTGCGCAATCAATTCCTCCGGTAAATGGAAATCAAATAAATCTACTTTCATTTCATTCACCTGTTCCTACTAAAATAATTATTTAAATCGACCAATAAAAAAGAAAATAAGCGATAATAAAATGCTAATAACAATCGACGTAACGATTGGAAAATAAAAGGTTGTATTTCCTTTTTTAATTAAAATATCACCAGGAAGTTTGCCGATAAATTGTAGCAAAAAACCGACCAATAGTAAAATACCACCCACAATCATTACGAATTTAGGGAGTTCGTTCACTTCTCTGGCACCTCCATTTGAAAATGATCATACACAAGCCGCGTCACAATCCGCCCTCTAGGCGTTCTTTGCAGAAAGCCAATCTGAAGTAAGTACGGCTCATATACATCTTCAATTGTATGTGATTCTTCACCAATGGTAGCCGAAATTGTATCTAAGCCAACTGGACCTCCACGGAATTTTTCAATAATCCCTCTTAATAATTTATGGTCAATATGATCCAAACCTAAACGGTCGACTTGCAGCATCTCTAAAGCTTCTGTAGCAAGCTGAACAGTAATCTCACCATCACCTTTTACCTGCGCAAAATCGCGAACGCGTCTTAAAAGCCGGTTGGCAATCCTCGGGGTCCCACGAGCTCGCCTGGCAATTTCATGCGTAGCTTGCGTATCGATGCCTACATTTAAAATAGAAGCAGTACGCTCTACAATAGACGCTAAGTCTTCTTCTTGGTAATATTCCAAGCGGCTTAAAACCCCGAAACGATCTCGCAGTGGTGATGAGAGCAAACCAGCTCTTGTTGTCGCCCCCACAAGCGTAAAGGGTGGTAAATCTAAACGCACGGAGCGAGCGCTTGGGCCTTTTCCAATCACAATATCTAGACAGAAATCCTCCATTGCAGGGTAAAGGACCTCTTCAACCGATCGATTAAGACGATGAATTTCATCAATAAACAACACATCGCCCGGTTCTAAGCTTGTTAGTACAGCCGCTAAATCTCCAGGACGCTCAATGGCAGGTCCGGAAGTAGTGCGAATTTGCACGCCCATCTCATTTGCAATAATGGTCGCCAACGTTGTTTTCCCTAAGCCAGGAGGTCCATATAGTAAAACATGATCCAACGTTTCGCTTCGCATTTTAGCAGCTTTAATAAAGATATCTAAGTGGCTTTTTACTTTATGCTGACCAATATACTGTTGTAGAAATTGAGGTCTAAGACTTTGCTCTAGCACTTCTTCTTCGCTAAGTGCATCGCCTGTCACAATACGATCGTCCATCATATTCCTCCTTCATTCGTTACTTAAGCAAACGCTTCAACGCTTCCTTAATATATTGATCTGTCGTCATCGACTGTTGCATTAAGGCTGGAACTACCTTATTAATCTCTCGCTCTGCATATCCAAGTACTTTTAATGCCTCGATAGCCTCATCTAAAGCTTCTGAGCTTTGGGATTTAACTTCTTGTTCGTCCATATCAGCAAATAGTGATGGCACTGCATCCGGTACGATATCATGAAGCTTGCCTTTCAAGTCCAAAATCATTTGACGAGCTGTTTTTTTTCCTACTCCTGGAAACTTCACCAAAAACTTTTCATTTTCTTCTTCAATGGCCTGCACCACCTGAGAAGGGTTACCTGATGCTAGAATCGCCAGCGCACCTTTTGGACCAATGCCTGAGACGCTAATTAATTTCATGAATAGTTCTTTTTGTTCGCGAGAATTAAAGCCGTACAGTGCTAAGATATCTTCACGGACATACTGATACGTATAAATAACTCTCTCTTCATTATCAACTGAAAACACATAAGGGTTTGGTGTAAATACCTGATAGCCCATTCCTTGGTTTTCAATGACAACGTATTCTGGATTAATATATGTAATCACACCTCTGATATAATCAATCAACTAACTCTCTCCCTCTCACATGAACGAAGGCAGTCTACCCTCCTTGTTATCATCAAGTAGAGAACACTGCCCAGTTCATTCATCTATCTTCCAACTAAGAAGCCGTAACAATTTTAATTTCACAATTGCTTTTGCATACTCTGTCGAACATTTAGCGCTGACTATTATTTTAACACAACCCTAAAAGTGAATAGAAGGAATTTGACATAGAAATAAAAAGAAATCTGCTTTCGAGTCCTTACTGTGGATTAGAACGCGACAAAAAGCGGCTACTTACTAGAAGTAGGCCGCGAATTAAGCTCGTACATTTTATAAAAATCCATCAAGGATACGTAATCATCTTTCGTTTGAACACGAATCCCATCTTTCAGCAGCTCTTCTTGATAGCTCTCTAATTTTTCTACATCAATCTGAAAGAAAGATTGAATAATATTTGTGGAATTTACCGGCTTCCCTTCAAACGTAGATAATACTCCGTTAACTGATAAGCCAACGTAGCCGTTTTCTTTAAGCATTGGCGAAATGTCGTCAACCGCCTTTCTAAGTACAACCTCTTCGTCTGATGCTTTAATCACTCTCCACATAGGATACGCGCTTAGTACTTCTTCTTTTGTCATGTACGGGGAATTCAAGACCTCTTGACTAATAACTCCATCTACATACGTACGCTCTAAAAAAATAGTCATTGGGCGTTCAGCTTCTACTACTCCAGCTAAGCTTACTAAAAAGCTGCTGATAGTACATACAATGATTATTTGATGAATGGTTCGTTTCATCCATCATCACCTCACACATGTAATTTGTCACTTCATAAAGATGACTGAAAGAAGAATTGCTATTTATATCTTTTCCTTTCTTTCTTTTTTTATCCATTTTCTTAAATATACAAAAAGAAGCTGGGACAAAGCTAAATGAGTCCTTCTCAAAAACGAATCATGACTCTTCTACAATAGTTAGGTTTTCAAAACAAAAAACATCCGAATGATTGCAAGTTAGCTCGCAATCATTCGGATATCTCGTTGACTGGAATACTGATGTCCCAGCTCTTTTTTACTTAGCGGTCTTTACGATTAACATTTTCATCAATGGATTCATACAAGCTGTTGATATTTGTACGAATAATTCCGTTATCTACACCGTTACGAATGTCATTATCAATATTACGAACGCTATTGAACATTCCATTATCTACCTCAACTTGAAGATTATATTTTTTCGCTAAAGGCTTTACTTCTTTTTGCACAGCTTTTTTAAGCTCTTCTTCGTTCACGTTGCTGTTAGCTGGATCAACAACTACCAACATGCGGTTATCATCAACTACTACTCTACAGCCTTTCACACCGTTTACACCAGCTGCTTTGTCTGCTACTTTCTCAGTCAAGTCTGCTGGGTAAGCATTTGTATTCGTTTGCGTAAGATTGTTTCTACCATTGAGATGACCGTGATAATTCCTATCACTACCACCGATGTTAGCATTGCTATAAAAACCATTTTTATTTGTAGATGGGTTTTGATAAGAATTAGTTGGGCTATCATAACGCCCATCCGTTACGTTTAACGGAGCAGTTCGTCTATTGTTGTTATTTTCGTCGTCGCCGTCTAACATATCCGTTACAGGGCCTTTTACTTGGTCAAGACGATGCTCATTTTCGTTTTCACTTGTATAGTAACCAACAGGCTCAGTGTTATCGTTATAACGCTGTTCCATTCCTTGGTCACTTGTACAAGCCGTTAAGCCAAACATAAAGCCAGCTGCTAATGATGAAATGATATACTTGTTCAATCGAACCCCCCCCTTTAAATGAGCCACCTTATAGCGGACTCACCATTAGGGTCTTAAAGTTGAGCAAAATTTATGCTGTCAGTTAGCGGTAAACTCTTTAGATATTGGGGAATATACGCAATATCTCCCTATTTGTTAATTCTGCTTTTATAGCTTGCTTTTCAGTCCATTGTTTTAGCTGAATAAGCTCTTTATATGAAGGTGATATGCTGGTTAAACGAATGTACCAAGGCAGCAAAAGCATAGCTGGAAAGCGCAGAGCCGCAGCAAAATACGGTAAATGAAAAAGATTGCTCATCCCCTCTTCCTTTAGCAGCTTTTCAATAGAAAAGTCTTCCTGTAATAAAAAGCGTTGAGCTAGTTGAATATAATCCGTAAAAAATGTGGATTGAGCTGCACAATCAAAATCAATTAAATAATAATCGTTATTAACTCCCCTTAAAAAATTATGAGAAGCCGTGTCACCATGGATTATTGTGTGTTGATGCTTCTGCCCTTCATGTTCGTATTTATGCATGGTTACTAAACTGTTTTGACATAACTCTTCAATAACTTTATACGTTCTTTTTCCAATGATGGACTCAATAAGCTTGTTATGATGAATAAAACTAGCAAGTCGCTTTTGCCACACGTGAGTAAGTTCATACATTGGAAATATGTCTTTCACATCATACCAAGCAAATGCTGCGGTTTCATGATAAGAATGTAGTAGCTCAATGACTCGCTTTCGGTGATGGGATTGTTCATATGAAACCGGTGACTTTGTTTGGAGATAAGGCATAATTCCCCAAACTTCTCCTCTGGTTTTGATCACAACCTCTCCATCTGAAAAAGGTTCAAAATTAATGGTAGCGTTAAACCCGTGCTGTTTGAGTGCTTGAATGAACTGAAAATTACGATTAATAGTGTTTTCATACCGATACTTCTTTATTATTTTCATCCCTTGATTCGTGTTTACATAAAGTACGTGTGGCTTTTTTATATAGTATTGCTTCACAAGAATTCCTTTTTCTACCAAACAAAAAAAGAGGCGATGTATAGAGTCATCGCCTCTGCCGTTATTAATCTTCATCTTCTTCATAATCGGGTATATTAAATAAATCCGGATCAACCGCTGGATATGGCGGTGCCCCTATCATACCAAATGGGGGTCCATACGGGGCTGGGTACGGTGCCAAGCGCTGATCTTGGTACCCATATGGCATCTGTTGGTATCCATACGGCATCTGCTGGTGTCCATATGGCATGGGCTGAGGAGATCCACATCCGCAGTCTTCTTGCGGTTGCTGGTATGGCATCTGCATACCCATTACGCTATTGTTTTCCATCTCTGGAGATTCCATCATTTCACCTTGTACCTGTGGCATCGACGGATACATTGGATACGCAGGTTGCTGGTATCCCCAAGGTGGTGGACAAGGCGAGCATTGAACCGGACCACATGGCATATACGGATTCATCATTGGGTAAAATGGTGCATTCACAGCATGCATTGGCGCATTTGGATGTTGCATTTGACCAGCTACCATTTGGTTATTTTCCATGGACTCCATTTCTTCCATTGCTCCTTGTACCTGTGGCATCTGCCATTGATGTGGATACACAGGATATGCTGGTGGCATTGGCGGTGGATAACACGGCATATAATGAAATCCACATCCAGGCATTACTGGAGAGATTGGTACAATTGGATAGCATGGCTGTTGCACCGGTGCTTCTACACTCTCCATCTCTGGACTTTCAGGTGACTCTACAACAGCTTCTACTTTTGGCTCTTCTTTTTTCGGCTGTTGCATCGCCATGTTTAACGTATAGTAATTGTTAATGTCAATTTCAGGAGCGATTGGCTGAATCTTTGGAAGCTTTGGCATCTTAGGCATCTTAGGCATTTCCGTTTTAGGCGCTTCTTTCTTTGGTGCCTCTTTTTTTGGCATTTCCTTCTTTGGTGCTTCTTTCTTCGGCGCTACTGGCGCTACTGGTGCTTCTTTCTTCGGCGGCTGAGCAATTGGCATCTCTTTTTTCACTGGCTGCATGCTCGGAATTGGTGATTGTTCACTATCTATTTCTGTTACCGGATAAGCTTTCGTTGATTGGTCGCTATATGGATGCTGGACTTTAGGCATTTCTTTAATCCCTAATGAGTTCCCTTCATTTGCAACAGGTACTCCGCCAGTTGGCACTTTAATTTTCATTCCAGGCATAATCATGTCTGGATTGCTTAATTGTGAGTTCATCTTTTTAAGTTCTTCAAAGTTTGCGCCATATTTTTGGGCAATTTTCCAAAGGGTATCCCCTTTTTGGACAATATGGATTTTCAACGTCATTCCCCTCCCGAGTCGAGTATATTTCATCTATATGTGCGGAATCAAAGCAAGTTCTGTTTGTTCATCACAACATATGCCTTGAACAAGTATTTTATTCTTGATGCTTAAAAGTTTGGATTTTTTTATAAAAAAAAGATCCATCACCACAAATGTATGTGAGAGGATCTCTTTTATGCTTGTTTTTCACTTTTCATTTAGTCCGACATCTTTAAACCATTGCAAGCATATTGTTGAGTGCTTTTTGAGCCAGTTCTGCTACTTCAGACTCCACTTTAATTTCATTGATGGGCGTGCCCTTATCAATCATTTCTAAAGACCAAAGCAAATGAGGAAGATCAATACGATTCATTGTTAAACAAGGACACATATACGGATTAAGTGAAATAACCTTCTTATCATCATGAGCATGAATCAAGCGGTTAACCAAGTTCATTTCTGTTCCAATTGCCCACTCTGAACCTGATGGTGCTTGTTCAATCGTCTCCATGATGTACTTTGTTGAGCCAGCGTAATCAGAGTGCTGCACTACGTCATGCGTACACTCTGGATGCACAATGATGTTCATGTTCGGGTGTTCTTTACGTACATGCTCAATGTTTTTTAACGTGAAATTTTCATGAACGGAGCAGTGTCCCTTCCACAGGATAATCTTCACATCTTCTATATCACCATCAAAAACGAGCTCATTTTCAATGGGATCCCAAATAGCCATTTCAGAAAGAGGCACTCCTAATTCATAAGCTGTATTTCTTCCTAAATGCTGATCTGGTAAAAATAAAATACGCTGTTTTTTAGAAAACGCCCACTGAACCACTTCTTTTGCGTTTGATGACGTCACGGTTGCTCCATGATGTTTGCCGACAAACGCCTTGATTTCCGCGGTGGAATTAACATACGTAAGCGGTATAATTGTGTCTCCAAACAAAGATTGCAAAATCGGCCATGCTTTTTCTGTTTGTTCAATGTTAGCCATATCGGCCATAGAACACCCTGCTCGCATATCAGGTAACACAACTCGTTGATTACTCGTTGTTAAAATATCCGCCGTTTCTGCCATAAAATGAACACCACAAAATACGATATAAGCAGCTTTTTTATTTGCTGCCGCCATTTGAGATAGCTGCAAGGAATCTCCTACCGCATCCGCGAACTTGTAAACTTCATCCTTTTGATAATGATGTCCTAATATGTAAAGCTGATCGCCAAGCTTTTGCTTAATGATTCTAATTCTTCTCTTCATCTCTTCATCCGACATCATTGAATACTCAAAGGGTAATGTCTTAGTCTTTAACGTTTCAAACAAGTTCATGGTTCATTTCCTCCACGTTTAAGCTAATATCAAGTGACTGCACAGAGTGTGTTAATGCTCCTAAGGAGATGTAGTCAACACCCGTGTCTTTATATAAAGCTATATTATTCAAATTCATTCCACCAGAAGCTTCTGTCGTAATGTGGTTTGGTACCTGAGAAATCCATTTCTTAATCGTTTGTGGGTCGCAGTTATCAAACATAATAATATCTACGTCTGCTTCAACCGCTTCTTTTAGCTGTTCCAGGGTCTCTATCTCCACTTCTACCTTTACCATGGGTCCAATATATTCTTTCACTTTTAAAACAGCGTTTTTAATAGAACCTGCATACGCAATATGATTATCTTTTAACATGACTCCGTCGTACAACCCAAACCGATGATTAACTCCTCCACCCATTCGAACAGCATACTTTTCTAACCCTCGAAGCCCAGGCGTTGTTTTACGCGTATCACAAATTTGTGTATGCGTCCCTTCCATTATTTTTCTCGCTTGAAAAGTCATCGTTGCGATTCCGCTCATGCGCTGGATAAGGTTTAATATAACGCGCTCTCCCGTTAAAATTGCTTGTATTGGTCCGTGAACCTTTGCAATGATATCTCCAGCTTCAACGTACTGTCCATCTTTTATATAAAGCTGAACTTTCGCTTGTTGATTTAGTAATTGAAAGCCTTCTGTAATAATACTATCACCCACAAAAACTCCACTTTGCTTAGTGACAATTTCAGCGCTTCCCGTTTCGTGACGTGAAAAAATGGCTTCACTCGTCAAATCCTGATCTCCAACGTCTTCAATAAAAAATTGATGAAGAAGTGCTTTAACCTTTAATGCGTTCATACAATTCCCCTCGTTTTCTTTGTATCATTCATTACCAATTACGCTAATACGCCTCGTAAAACATGAGTAACTTTTTGTTTCTCCCACTGATGACTAGTTTGAGGAAAGTCAGACCTGTAATGTGCGCCTCTGCTTTCACATCGATGTATCGCTGCAGAAGCTATGAGTTTTCCAAGTCTGAGCATCAAAATTCGCCGCCTTTGTTGTTCGGGATATGACCTTGTAAAGCTAAAATCCAACGAGTCTAGCTCCTCATCAAACCAGCTGATTGCTTGACGGAGACCAGCTCCGTTTCGAATGATTCCTACGTGCTGCATCATAACGGCTTGAATATCCGCTTGATGCATAATTAAAGACTCCTCAACTCTTGAAATCTGATAGTTTGTTTTATACTCTACGACTCGCCGACTTTCTTTTGATAGGATATGGCACCCTACTCGTCTACCGAATACGATACACTCTAACAACGAGTTACTAGCTAGACGGTTTGCACCATGTACGCCTGTACAGGCTGCTTCTCCTACAGCATAAAGAGATGGAATGGTCGTTTCTCCGTGTTCGTTAACTTTGATTCCACCCATTAAAAAATGTACACCTGGTATGACAGGTATTCGATTTTTGGAAAGGTGAATATTTGCTTTTTGACAAAGAGCTTTTATTGTCGGAAAGCGTTTGTTAAACTTTTCTACTTCGCTAATATCTAAAAAGACATCTTTTCCTTTTTGTATTTGCCCAAAAACTGCTCTTGCTACAATATCTCGCGACGATAGGTCTTCAAACGGCTGAATTCCTTTCATGAAGCGCTCTCCATCTTCAGTTACGAGCACGCCTCCTTCACCGCGTACCGCTTCTGATACCAGTCCAGCAGCATGATTCCCCTCTCGCAAGAGCGTAGGGTGAAACTGAATAAATTCTAAATCTTCAAGTTCTGCTCCCACATCATAAGCAAGCATCAAGCCGTCTCCAGTGGCGTAAGCATGATTGGACGTATACTGATACAAACCGCCGATTCCACCAGTAGCCACTACAACATGCTCTGCTAAATACGCTTGTATCTCCCCTTTTCGTCCTTCTCCAATCGCTCCAATACATCCTTGTTCATCACAAATTAGCTTATGAACAATTTGATGCTCTATAATTTCAACATGAGGTAATACGCGCTTCTTTAAAAAGGCAAATAATAAAGCACCCGTTTGGTCTCCTCCTGCATGCAAAATTCGATTTACTCGATGAGCTCCTTCTCTACCAAAATGCAGGCTGCCATTTTGGAATTGATCAAACTCCATGCCGTTAGCAATGAAGTCGAATACGCAGCTGATTCCTTCTTTAGTTAATATATGTACGGTCTCTTCGCTGCAGTGACTGCTACCAGCTGCTAACGTATCATAAGCATGTTCTTGCCAACTATCATGGTTTCCCACCGCCGCTGCAATTCCACCTTGCGCTAATACAGAATTGTTTTGTTCTATGCTTCCTTTTGTTACAATCGTAACTTTCTTATATGGATACAAAGCAGAAGCCGTAGCTAAAGCTGCCAATCCACTTCCAATAATCAACACGTCCGTCTTATGCATGCTTCACCTCTTACACTTCTGTTAATTTATAAAAACAAAAAACAAGACAATTAACTTTACATGTGTCTTGACACTTATATTTACATATTATTAAATAAAAGACAAGATATTTTTTATTTTGACCGAAAGAGGGAAAGCTATGATTTACCTTGACTATGCTTCAACCACGCCCATGAGTAAGGAATCAATCCAAGCATATCACACAGCGGCCACATCATATTACGGAAATACAAACAGCTTACATATGGTTGGTACGCAAGCAGATGATTTGCTTTCTTTATGTCGACATCAGCTCGCTTCTCTTATTAATGGAGAGCAACAAGCCATCTACTTTACAAGCGGAGGCACGGAATCCAACGTACTTGCTATCCGCTCGCTTCTCCATTACACAGAGCATAGAGGAAAACACATTATAACGACTTCGTTAGAGCATTCCTCCGTCTTACAGGCTCTCTCTTCGTTCCAAGAAGTAGAGTATACTATTACTTATCTACCAGTCACAAAAGATGGCGTTGTGTCGATAGAAGCTTTGCAAGACGCCATTCAAGACGACACAGTTCTTGTAGCCATTCAGCATGTCAATCACGAGCTAGGATCAATTCAGCCCGTTTATGATATTGGACAACTGTTAAAAAAACGAGACATTTGGTTCCACTGCGACTGTGTGCAGTCATTTGGAAAATTACCGATTAACGTGAAAGAAGCAAACATTGATAGCTTATCAGTATCAAGCCATAAACTATATGGTCCAAAAGGCGTCGGATTCGTTTACATTCAACCAAGTTCTTCTAAAGCTTCTGCTTCCCTAACTCATTTCCTTACAGAAAGCCATAGAGGAACTGTGAACGTCCCTGGAATTGCAGCGTTTACGACGGCTGCTGAACATGCTTATACTCAGTTAAAACAAGCCTACAATCACTTCGAACACTTAAAGTCATACTTGCTTATACGCATCAAGGAGTTACAGGGATTCGTTGAGATGGAAGCAGCTAGCTCAGCTCACTTTCCTGGTATAATCGGACTAACGTTCCGCAACGTACAAGGTCAGTATGTTATGTTACAATGTAATCGTCACAATATCGCAGTAGCAACGGGCAGCGCTTGTACAGTTCATAAACAAGCCCCTCTTCGTTCGCTACTAGCTATTGGAAAAAGTCCAGAGCAAGCCAAAAATTTCATTCGCATTTCCTTTAGTTTGCATACGACTACGAAAGATTTAGATGAACTAATGAATGTGCTTCATTTATTACATAAAGAGATTATGAAGGAGCGGTAAGACCATGTCAGAAAATCAACGCAAAGTTTTAGGTGAAGAGCGACGAGAACTCATTTTACAATGGTTAAAAGATGAACAGAAGCCGATGACAGGCAGTGAACTATCAAAAAGAACAAAGGTAAGCAGACAGGTGATTGTGCAGGATATCTCGCTCTTAAAAGCCCGTAATGAACCTATTTTAGCCACAAGCCAAGGCTATATTTATATGCAGTCTCCTGGCCAGGCATCCTCTCAGCAGCGAATTATTGCTTGTCATCACGCACCTGAAGATACAGAGAAAGAGCTTTTTCTCATCGTAGACCACGGAGTGTGCGTAAAAGATGTAATCATTGAACACCCCGTATACGGAGAGCTTACGGCTTCAATGATGGTTCAAACTCGTAAAGATGTAGAAGCTTTTTTACACAAGATTAATCAAACCAACGCAACCTATCTTTCACAATTAACAGAAGGCACCCACCTTCACACGCTTGAAGCAGACTCCGTTCAGAAGCTTGATGCAGCCTGTCATGCACTTGAGCAAGCTGGCTACCTATTAAAGAGTGAATAAAAAAAACCCGCTATGTTTTATAGCGGGATTTTTTGGTCGAGTAGCGTATGTGGATAGCTTCCTAAAACAGCTACCTTACATCCAAGTGCTTCAAGTTCAGCAATCGCGCTTGGGATGAGCACCTCGTCCATTTTCTGTTCAATATCGACAATAAAGAAGTAGTTTCCTAATCCTGTCTTCATTGGCCTTGATTCAATTTTAGATAGGTTTAGCTTACGCCATGCAAACGCAGACAGTACTTGATGTAGTGCTCCTGCTTGATCCGATGGTAATGTAATCATTAACGTCGTCTTGTAACCATTCTCTTGCTCAAATGGCACTGCGCGAGTTCTATCCTTATGAAGTACAACGAATCGAGTCGTGTTGTGATCATAATCATGAATATTTGGGCGTGCGATATGAAGCCCATACTCCTTAGCAGCTAGCCCGTTGGCAATCGCACCAACAACTTCTCCAGGGTTCTCGCTAACATATTTTGCAGCAAATGCTGTTGATGTCATTTCTTCTACAGGAACATGAGCTAAGCTGCCGTATAAAAACTTATGGCACTGCGCAATGGCATGAGGATGTGAATAAACAGCCTTGACCTCTTCCCATTTGTCTGCATGATCAGGATGAACCATCAAATGCTGACGAATCGGTAAAATGATCTCGCCTACTACTGGAAGACGATGCTCATGAATTAAATAATCAAGTGTTAAATTAACGGAACCTTCTAGTGCATTTTCAAGCGGAACGATTCCATACTCTACTTCTTCGTTATACACCGCATCAATACAAGATGGAATAGTCTTAAAGGGAATCTGCTCATATTCTGAAAATACTTCTTGAACTGCTACATGTGTAAATGTTGCTTTTGGTCCTAAATATCCTACTTTCCCCACGATTCTTCTCTCTCCTGTCTATGTCTGCTTTCTAGTTAAGCACCTGAACCAAGGACTTCAACCTTGTCCACAAATGCAAGTCTTTTTAACTCTCGTAACAAATCGTTCAACTCAACCTTCATACTTGCAATATCTAGTGAGAGCGTAACGTTTGCTCTACCTTGCAGCGGAATGGTTTGGTGAATCGTTAACACGTTACAACCCGAAGAGGCTACGACACTTAGTAAATGAGATAGCGTACCTGAGCGATCTTCCAGGTGAAAAAAGAGCGAAATAATTCGCTGTGTAACAACCGTTTGAAATGGAAACACAGTATCTCTATATTTATAAAAAGCACTGCGGCTTAAGTCAACCTCTTGAACTGCATCGGCTACGGAAGCTGATTTTCCACGTTCAATTAGCAGCTTTGCATCCAGCGTTTTCTTCATTGCTTCTGGCAATACATCTTCTCGTACTAAATAAAACTGCTTATCCGCCTTATCCAAGTCAAGCCCCTCCCCCGTGACATGAATGATTAGTCGATAAATTCGAACTCATATTCAAATAGCTTTACAATATCTCCATCTTTTGCGCCTCTTTCACGAAGCGCTTCGTCTATGCCCATACCACGAAGCTGACGAGCAAAGCGACGAACAGATTCGTCTCTTGAGAAATCTGTCATCTTGAACAGCTTTTCGACTTTTTCGCCATCTAATACAAATGAACCGTCGCTATCGCGTGTAATTTGGAATTCAACTTCCTTCTTCTCGTGCTTGTAAAGTACGCGGTGAGTCGATAAATCTTCCTCTTCATGCATTGGGAATTCAGGCGTTGTGTCTACAAGATCAGCTACCGTAAACAACAATTCGCGTATTCCGTCACGCGTTGCAGCAGAGATAGGGAATACTTTTACTTCATCTCCAATTTTTTCTTTAAAACGAGCTAAGTTTTCCGCCGCTTCTGGAATATCCATTTTATTTGCTACTACCACTTGTGGACGCTCTGTTAAGCGTAAATTATATTGGCGTAGCTCTTCATTGATTGTTAGATAGTCTTCGTAAGGATCGCGACCTTCTAATCCAGACATGTCTACTACGTGAACAATAACTCGCGTACGTTCAATGTGGCGTAAAAACTGATGTCCTAAACCAACGCCTTCGTGTGCACCTTCAATTAAACCTGGTAAATCCGCCATAACAAAACTACGGTTGTCTCCCGTTTCAACGACTCCTAGATTTGGTGCAAGCGTTGTAAAATGATACTCGGCAATCTTTGGCTTCGCAGCAGACGTAACCGATAGTAAAGTTGATTTTCCTACGCTTGGGAATCCAACTAATCCAACATCCGCCAGTACTTTTAGCTCAAGGATAACATCGCGCTCTTGTCCTGGCTCTCCGTTTTCAGAAAGCTCTGGAGCCGGGTTAGCTGGCGTTGCAAAACGCGTATTTCCTCGACCTCCGCGTCCACCTTTTGCAATAACCGCACGCTGACCGTGTTCTACTAAATCTGCAATTGTTTCTTTTGTCTCTGCATCAACCACAACTGTTCCTGGTGGAACTTTAACAACCATTGCTTCTGCATTGCGCCCGTGCTGGCCTTTTGACATGCCGTGCTCACCACGATCTGCTTTAAAGTGTCGCTTATAGCGAAAATCCATCAGCGTACGTAACCCTTCTTCTACTTCAAAGATAACGTCTGCTCCGTGACCACCGTCACCACCAGCTGGACCTCCTTTTGGCACATACTTTTCACGACGGAAGGCAACCATACCATTTCCTCCGTCGCCACCTTTCACATATACCTTGACCTGATCTACAAACATGTACTTTCACTCCGTTCTAGTTCATTCTTCTGTACGCTTGTACAAAAGAGATCTACTCATGTATTTAACTTAATTTGAATATTAAACTCAGTTGGAAGAATTTCTTGTTCAACGCATGTAAGCATTTGACCATATTCATAACTACCGAGCTGTTCTTGTAAATTTTGCATATCCGTTAGTATTCCACTAAAATCAAAAAAGAAACGAGGTTCCTGCTCTTCGGTGCATAATGAAATACTCAAATAATTATCAGCATGATAATCAATATGAGATTCTAGCAAACCCGTTAAATAACGGCACCATTTGTATACTTCATTATCATACTTTGATAAATCCTGAGCGTTTCCGAGCACTTCAAGTTCTAACCGAACCGCGTGGTTATACCAGTGGTAAGTCATAACAAAACCTGTGAACAAATGCATATTCATGCTTGTTAATTTTGATTCGTGCTGTGACTCGTTCACGATTGTATTGATGATGTCGTTTGCTCGATCTACCCGATTCAGTGCTAAATTGCCTTTGATTAGCTGTATCTTATTTAGCCAATCATGCCTAGCATATTTTAATACTTCGACAACATCCCACTCTTTTTTCATTTTCGCACTCCTAACTAACTTTTGACTCGAGCATAAGTAACTTCTAAGCGATAAAAAACATCTCGCATCATTGTTATTTAATATGTTCGATTATAACAAATTCCAGTGGAGAATAGGTGAATTATTCTACAAAAAGAAAACTCTAACCTCCATTGAGGTTAGAGTTTTCTTTTCACAGCTTATGCTTCTTGAGCTACTGGATATACAGATACTTTTTTACGGTCACGACCGAAACGTTCGAATTTAACGATACCGTCGATTTGAGCGTATAGAGTATCATCTCCACCACGACCTACGTTTGCACCTGGGTAAATTTTAGTACCGCGTTGACGGTATAAAATTGAACCACCAGTTACGAATTGGCCATCAGCACGTTTAGCACCAAGACGTTTCGAGATTGAATCACGACCGTTTTTAGTACTACCTACTCCTTTTTTAGAAGCGAAGAATTGAAGGTCTAATCTTACTAACATGACATCCACCTCCTGTTTAATTGTCGTTAATTTTTATATATTTACTGTAGTCTAATTCGATTGTTTTCAAAGACACGACCATTCCTTCTAGCAAAAGATGAATTTGCTCCAATGCTGATAAATCAACATTTCCTGGAATCTCACAGCGAAGATATCCACCATCTCCACCCTGCTTGATAACTGGCGTTACGCCGGTTATTGAATGAATAGCGTTTAAAGTGCCAAATGAAACTGCCGATGCTCCCGCACAAACAAGATCTTTTCCATGCTCGGAAAATTCAGCATGTCCACTCATCGTGAACCCGTCGATTTGCTTGTTTGCGTTACGAGAAATTGTCACCTTAATCATCAGATGCTAATCTTACGCGTTGATAGCGTCGATAACAACTTTTGTGTAAGGTTGACGGTGACCTTGCTTACGACGATAGTTTTTCTTTGCTTTGTATTTGAATACAGTGATTTTCTTAGCACGACCTTGTTTTTCAACTTTAGCCGTAACTGTTGCACCTTCAACAAATGGAGCACCAACTTTAACGTTGTCGCCACCTACAAATAATACTTTATCAAAAGTAACTGTTTCGCCTTGTTCACCAGCAAGTTTTTCGATGTAGATTGCTTGACCAGCTTCTACTTTAATTTGTTTACCACCAGTTTCGATAATTGCGTACATTCTCTGCACCTCCTCTAAAAACTAAGACTCGCCATCACAGGTGCCTATACTAGACTTAAAACCTGTTCTGAGCGGTTGTAGCACGGGTGCTACAAACCAACATATTAAATCTTACTACAGTATGAAGGTAAGTGTCAATTACATTTGCAACTTTATTCATAAAAAGATTACTTTCTTAATCTGTCCCGAATGACAGATTCTTTCCCAACGTATTTAACATGGTACATATGAGAAGCTGAAAGCGTTGGCGTACAGTAAAGCTTCAGTCCAATCATTTCTTCTATCGCATGAAAGAAACCATCGTTCTTTAAGTATTTTTCTACATCTTCGCGCGTTTCAACCCAAATGGCTTCTTCTGTTGAAAATCGATATTCCCATAGCTTACGCTCAATTTGAAACGCAATGGCTTCTGCATCCATTACTCGTCCTGTTCCATTGCAAACCTGACAAGCCGTCGTTAAGGTAGAACCGATGCTATCACGTACCTTTTTGCGCGTTAGCTGCAAAATACCGAGTTCAGTAAACCCAACTACGGTAGTACGAACCTCATCCTCTTTTACAATGTCTTGAACATACTTTAGCACTTCATCACGATCTTGTCGGCTGCTCATGTTAATGAAATCAATCAATACCATCCCGCCAATGTGGCGAAGCTTTAGCTGCTTAGCCATCTCAAAAGCAGCTTCTTTATTAACGCGTAAAATGTTTTCTCTCAATGAGCTTTTCCCGCTAAACTTTCCTGTATTTACGTCCACTACCGTCATTGCTTCTGTTTCATCAATGACAATATAGCCACCGCTCTTCAGCCAAACAATGCGTTTCAAAAGTTTTTCCAATTGGCTTTCAATCTCATAGTGCTCAAATACGCTTTCAGTGCCTTTATAATAGTAAAAAGGTAATGTTGGATACGCCTTAAGAAGCTGTTGGTATTCAGTAAAATCATCCACTACGAATTCTTGTATTGATTTTTTACTCGCATTTTGTACAAATGCATTCAAAAACTCTTGGCCTTTTTTTAAGAGCTTCGGTGCCTTTTGATTCTTGTTCGCTACGATTTCATGTTGATACTGAACTCGCAGCTCTTTGACTCTCTTTATTACCTGTTCCTCTGTCAGCGATTGAACAGCTGTCCGAAAGACAAGGCCTTCTTTCTCTTCAACCAGCTGTTGACCAAGCTGCTTCCACTTAACTCGCTCTTTCTCCTCCATCTTTTTCGAAGTTGCCACATAGTTTCCGTCTGGTAAATAAACAAGTTCTTCCGTTGCAAATTCAATCACACCGGTTAAGCGCGGTCCCTTTGTTCCAATTCCTTCTTTAATCACCTGAACAACAATAGCTTCTCCTTCTCGAATAAAAGCTGACATTGGCTTACTGTCTCTTTGAGTGTCCGAATCATTTCGATATGAAACGAGCTCTTGCTGATGAATAAATCCATTTTGTGATAGACCAATATCAACAAAAGCGGCCTGCATACCTGGTACAACCCTCACAACTCGACCTATATAAATATCACCAACAATTTGGTGCTTATTCTGCTCTTCTAAATAAATCTCTTCTAGCTCTCCATCATTTATAACGGCAATGCGCTTCGATTTTGTTGCAGCATTAATAATACATTTTCTCACGTTTAAATCTCCACTTCTTTAATGTTCAATAAAAAAAGTCCGGCTACGCGTTCAGCCGAACCTTACCTTCTTTATATGTTACTTGATTTTAATAGATAGATACAAGTTCATCAAGCGAGCTGTCCACTCTTTTCTCCACAAAATAAGCATGAAGCAGCTCGTTTTCATCAATTCTCAACGCTTCACCGTTTGCTTGAAACACAACCATATGCTTACAGCCTCTTTTAAACTTTTTTAATACATCATAAATCTGCTCATTTGCAGAAGCAGTTACTGGCTGTAAAGTAGAAATTGCATTTTCTTTCCCATGATATCGTTCTAGTAAAAAGCGCATGTAGACAAAATGACGGTTTCGCCATTCTTGATAATGACAAAGAATCAAAAAGGCTAGCACCATCCATAAATGAAGGTGCATTGCATAAAAAACGGCCGTATAGAGGCATAACGCTATTAAAAATCCACTTGATAGTTTTAGCATTCGTTCATGTGCTGTTAAAAACGGCGCATATCTACTGCACCATAAAAACAAAATCTTTCCTCCATCTAGAGGCCAAATAGGTAACAAATTAAAAAAGAAGATAAGCGCATTTTGATAGAGAAATTGTTCATACGTTTCCGCTTGAATCCAACCAAGCTCAGCAAATAAATAAGCACCGCCAATGAGCCAAATATGCTGAATAGGTCCGCTAATCGTAACGATTAGCTCTTCACGAAATGGACGGTTTCCATGTTCATCCACTTCCGCTACTCCACCAAACGGCAGCAGCATAATTCGCTTGATTCGCCATGAAAAATGGTGAGCAGCAAGCGCGTGACCCAACTCATGAATAAGGATAATCACAAACAAAATCATCAGCGGCTTAATCGCCGCTGTAAAAATCCCAATAATAAAAACCCCCCACAACAGAGGGTGAATATGAATTTTCATCAGCAGTGATAAGTAGCTATTCAAATTGAATCACCTGACTAGGGTCCACAAACTTTTCACCTTTTTTAATTGCAAAATAAAAGAGGCCTGTTTCTCCGTCATCTGAACTCGCTACTACGCCAAGTTGTTTTCCTTTATTAACAAAGTCATAAACGTTTACATCAACCGTCTTTAGTTGCCCATACCATGTTTCAGAGCCATCAGCATGTTGGATAATTACTGTGTTTCCAATTCCATCTCGTTTTCCAACATAGCGAACAATTCCTTCGCTCATCGCTTCGACAACAGAATCTGCTCCCGTTTGAATTGTTACACCCTGCTTATCTTCTTCAAAGGTCTCCATTACTTTTCCAGATGCAGGCATAACATAATCTCCGCTGACGCTTTGTTCATCGCTTTTAGGTTCAGCCTTTTGTGGTAAAAGCGTGAGCGGTTTGCCAAATTGATCTTCGTACCAAGATGAAACAGCAGCAAACTGAAATTCTTGATCCATCGCTGTAGAGATGTACACCCTTGCTTTTTCAAACGTTGGGGAAGGACTTTTAAATAAAATAGCGACGATAAGTACTAAGCAAGCTGACGCTAAGACTTTAAAAAAGAAGCGCTCTTTTCGAAAAAAGGGATAGCGCTCACCGCTACTTTTAGTAGGTGTATATTCAATAGGTGAATAATCAGGAAGTCCATACTTTTCTTCTTCACTCATCAATGACGTATGAAGCGGTTCATGCGGGATTTTCTTAGCAGTAGAAAGCTGCCTTTTTTTACGCTCAGCAATTCGCTTTCGAATTTCATCAGCACGTCGATTCATGATTCATCATTCTCCTTGTCCTTAAACTTATATAATTTAATGTATGACTTGTCCGGCATCGTTATGACAGGATAAAAATGATGAATAGTGAAACAAAAAAAGCTTCCATTGTGGAAGCTTTTCAAACAAACGCTTTGTTTTTATGCACGTACACCAAAGAATCGTTTGATGCGTGCGAACATCCCTTTATTTTCATCATCAAGCGATTGTAAAGGAACGGTTTCACCAAGAATTCGTCGCGCAATATTACGATAAGCAATGGAAGCCTTACTAGATGGGTCCATAACGATGGGCTCACCGCTATTAGATGCTTTAATGACATTTTCATCATCGGCTACAATTCCGATGAGGTCAACTGCAAGCAGCTGAGCAATTTCATCCACATCAAGCATATCTCCGTTTTTCATCATATGGCTTCGAATTCGGTTAATGACAAGCTTTGGCGATTCAATATCTTCTTGCTCGAGCAACCCAATAATGCGATCAGCATCACGAACAGCTGACACTTCCGGAGTTGTCACAACAAGCGCTTTATCTGCGCCAGCTACTGCATTTTTATATCCCTGCTCAATACCAGCTGGGCAATCAATAATGACATAGTCATACTCTTGCTTTAATTCAAGAATCAGCTCGCGCATTTGCTCTGGCTGAACAGCTGTCTTATCGCTCGTTTGAGCAGCAGGAAGCAGATACAAACATTCAAATCGTTTGTCTTTAATTAAGGCTTTTTGAGGTTGGCAGCGCCCTTCTACCACGTCTACAAGATCATATATAATTCGATTTTCCAGTCCCATCACAACATCTAAGTTGCGCAGACCGATATCAGTGTCTACTAAACAAACGCGCTTTCCAGCTAACGCTAGCGCAGTACCTAAGTTGGCAGATGTCGTTGTTTTTCCAACTCCACCTTTACCAGACGTAACAACAATAGCCTCTCCCACTGTCAAATTCTCCTTTCTAACCTTGTCAAGTTAGGTCGTAGACTCGCTAAACCTTGAACGCGGTCTATAACTATTTGATTCGCGTCATCTAAATACGCACACTCCATGACACTTTGCTCTTTTTCACTATCCTCTTCTTCAGGTCGTGTGATAACATCAGCAATTCGAAGCTGAGACGGTTGCATAATTGAAGCTGCAATAACCGCTGTTTTATTACCACGATACCCTGCATGAGCAATTCCTTTTAAAGCACCTAATATAAAAAGATTTCCCCCTGCTACAATGGTTCCCCCAGGATTGACGTCGCCGATTAACAATAAGTCTCCTTCGACGTGAAGTACTTGTCCTGAGCGAACAACTTTTGCAACAGAAACTAATTCTTCTTCTTCTTTTACCCGTAATGCATCCTGTTTTAAAATGACGTTACTATCGATTTTTTTGACTACTAAGTGTCGATTCTTCTCGATGAGCGCCTTTAACTCGTTTTCCTGGTCTTCAGTCATAAAACGATTTCCAACTTTTACATATACGGTGACATGCTGCTCGTCATCTCCATGTTTATTCGTCAAAAGCTTCGTCTGTAGTTCAGCTAATAGCTCCTCGAACGAACATGCGTCATTGAGATGGAGCGTTAGTCCATCTTTCGTTCCTTTAATAGTTATATTTTGTTGCTTTTGTTTATTCAAGACGCTCACCTCAACGAATATATAATTTCGACAGAGACTTACCAATTCCTTTTTTTCACTCGCAGAATCACAACATTTCTACGAATTTGGAACTAGAAAATTGACTTTTTTTGAAGTATTATCGTTCCTTTGCATAAAACAGTGAAAAATATTGAAAACACTTTTGTAGAGGTAGCGCAAAAATCACCGTAAAAATTGCATTTAAAATCAGAGTTGCATAAAATCGTTCGGCTAAGAAACGCCCCATTAGCATATCCGATACCCCGATAATTGTATTAATGCCATACACATAAAACTCAATAATGGCAACTGCGATCAAACAAATTAAAAGCACCACTAACAAATTGTTTTGCCAAATCTTTATAAGCTGTGACACGATATAGCAAACGGCTGGTAAGCCAAGTGCATAAATACCCAGTACGTCCGTAAAGGCAATATCATATAAAAATCCAAAAACAATCCCAAAAATCATCGCCTGCTTGCGATTAATATAGATGGTCATAAATACGAGCGCAATTAAAACAAAGCGCGGCGATAAAAGCCAGTCTCGAAAAGCTGGCTGCATCGCAACAAAGTTCACAAAAATGCTTTCTAACATAAAAATAACTAGAATTATGAAAGGTAAGAGGAAGCGTTTCATCACTCTTCCTCCTCTGCTTCTAAGCTGTCTTCAGACATCACTGTACTTCTTTTAGCGACCATAACATGATCAAGATCGTATAAGTCCGTTGATGGCTTAATGTATGCTTTTTGTGTTAAACCGTACTCATCAGGCTCAATCTTCGTAATTTCTCCAATAACAAGTCCGCTTGGAAATACACCATCTTCGCCTCCAAGGCCAGAGGTAACAACTTTTTGTTTTTCTTTAATTTCAGCATCAAATGGAATTCGTCTTAATAAAAGAGCTTGTTCTTCTTCGTCGTATCCTTCAATTAAACCGTACACAGGTTTTTCCGCTTGAATCTTAGCCGATACGCGGTTGGTGCGATCGGATGAGCTAATTAATTGAACCGTTGAAGTAAACTGAGAAGCATGTTTCACCTTCCCAATTAGTCCACCTGGCGTAATCACGGCCATGTTTTCTTCAACATTGTGAACTTTTCCTTTATCAATGGCAATAACGTCATGCCAACGGTCTGGGTTTCGAGCGATAACCGTTGCTTCAATTGGATCGTAAGCTTTGAGGTCGCTTTCTTTATCCATTTGTTCACGCAGCTTATCATTTTCTGTTTCTAGCTCACTTACTTTCGCTTCTAATTGCATACGCTCATCAAGACGTGCTTTTAGCACTTCATTTTCTTCATATGTACGCTTTAGGTCACCTACATTTTCAAAGAAACCCGCTACATACTGTGCGGGTTGGTGAAATGTAGCCTGAACAAGACCGACCGTGTCTTTCACAAACTGTTCAGGCCACGTTACATCTTTACGACCATTTAACGAAAAACCAATCAATGCCACTAATACAATAATACTAACTAACAAAATAACTAGACGCTTATTTAAAAAAAACTGTGGCACGATTTACACCTCTTACTGTTTAGCGATACGAATCGCTTGTACGATTTTTGAATAAATCAATATTATCTAATGCTTTTCCTGTTCCAATTGCTACGCAGTCTAACGGATCTTCTGCAATGACAACAGGCATATTTGTTTCTTCACTAATTACACGATCTAAATTACGCAGTAAAGCGCCACCGCCTGTTAATACAATTCCGCGGTCCATAATATCTGCCGCTAGTTCTGGTGGTGTTTTTTCAAGCGTACCTTTTACTGAATCAACAATTGCTGAAACCGTATCTTTCAGCGCATCAGCAATCTCTTCTGCTGAAATCTCAATTGTTTTTGGTAATCCAGTTAATAAGTCACGTCCACGAATTTCCATGTTGTCGATTCCTTCAGGGATACCTGCTGAACCAATTTCCACTTTTAACGCTTCTGACGTACGTTCACCAATCATAAGATTGTAATTTTTGCGAATATATTGGATGATTGCTTCATCCATTTCGTCTCCGGCAATACGGATTGACTGACATGTTACAATACCACCTAGTGAGATAATGGCTACTTCTGTGGTACCGCCACCGATATCAACAACCATGCTTCCTGTTGGTTCCCAAACAGGTAAATTCGCACCGATTGCTGCTGCGAATGGCTCTTCAATTGTATAAGCATCACGAGCGCCTGCTTGGCGAGTTGCGTCAATGACTGCGCGCTTCTCAACAGCCGTAATTCCCGATGGTACGCATACCATTACATAAGGCTTGCCAGCAAACAAACTTTTTGTCTTTTGCGCTTGTTTGATGTAATATTTCATCATTGTTGCTGTTGTTTCATAATCTGCAATTACTCCATCTTTCATAGGACGAAGTGCTACAACATTTCCAGGTGTACGACCAATCATATTTTTTGCATCATTACCAACCGCTACGATTTGCTTTGTATCTGTTTGTAATGCTACAACTGACGGTTCACGTACAACGATTCCTTTTCCTTTAACATAAACAAGTGTATTTGCAGTACCTAAATCTATTCCAAGGTCTCTAGTACCGATTCCAAACATGTGTCTCTTCCTTTCTCTTACCGAAATGCAAAGGCTAAACCCTCTCAGTCGATTTCACCATTTCATTACTAACATTTTTTATTTTCTATACTTCTTTTATAGATGTCAACGCCAAATATTGTATGATATATTTTCATACTTTGTCTATTAATAACCGATGATTGTAAAGAACTTGTCATTTAAAATCATGACTACTATTATAACTCAAGGAAATTAAAAAGCATAGCATTACATATATCCTTTTTCTTTTAAGCTAATATATTTTCGATCCCCGATAATTAAATGGTCTAAAAGTTCAATACCAATGATTAATCCACACTCTTGTAAGCGTTTAGTCACATCGATATCTTCTCGACTAGGTGTAGGGTCTCCGGAAGGATGATTGTGTACACAAATAATAGAGGCTGCCGAGCGACGGAAAGCTTCTTTAAAGACTTCACGGGGGTGTACAATCGATGAATTGAGGCTACCAATAAAAATGGTTTGTTTATGAAGAACCTGATTTTTCGTATTTAAGTAAAGACAGACAAAATGCTCTTGAAGTAATGTACGCATTTCTTCCATTACGTAATTTGCTCCATCTTCTGGGCTTCGAATAGCATACTTTACTCCTGGTTTCACCTGAGCCATTCGCTTTCCGAGTTCAATCGCAGCAATAAGGTGAACTGCTTTTGCTTGTCCAATCCCCTTCATTCTTACCATTTCATCCAGCGTTGCATTTTGCAATAGCTCCAATCCATCAAAATAGCGAAGGATTCGGTTGGCAAGTTGAAGAACGGATTCTTCTTTCGTTCCTGTTCGAAGCAGGATAGAGATAAGCTCGTGATTTGATAAACTGGAAGCACCTTTTAGCATGAGGCGCTCCCTTGGTCTTTCTTCATATGGAAAATCTTTCATTATCAATGACTCATTCATCAAATGGTTTCCCTCCTCAAATGGAGTAGACAAAACCACGCTTTCTCAGTTCTCTTATTGTGCGAGACAATGGCAGACCAACAACAGAGAAGTAATCACCTTGAATGCTTTTGACAAACATAGCTCCTAGGCCTTGTATACCGTACGAGCCCGCCTTGTCCATTGGCTCACCCGTTCGAACGTACTGCGTAATTTCATCTACTGTTAACGGCCAAAATTCAACATCTGTTTTTTCATAAAATGTCTGAACTTGCTCACCTTCCACAAGAGCCACTCCTGTGAGCACTTGATGTTTTTTTCCTGAAAGCATCTCTAAAGTTTTAACTGCTTCTGCTTCGCTAGCTGGCTTTCCTAAAATACTGTCTTTGTACACAACAACCGTATCGGATCCTAGCACAATATGATTCGGATACAGTGTTGCAACATCAGACGCTTTTTGCAACGCTAAGTCCATCACCACTTCAGACGGTGAATAGTTGTGATTAACTTTTTCATCAACGTTGCTTACATGTACGGAAAAAGGAATGTGAAGCTGCTGTAGCAGTTCTTTACGACGAGGAGAGCCAGAGGCTAATATTAATTCTTTGTTCATTAATCTCAACCTTTACACTTCGAATATTTGAAAAAAAGAACACATCTCAATTTTAACAAGATTAACTATTTTTTACAATAAACAAATCAGGTAGCAAGCGCCACCTGATTTACTTTTTAATAATTTGCTGATACTGAACAAGGGACGTTAGCATATACTTTGTTGCTTGATCACCATCGCTTTTTTTACTAGACTGATTAAATGACTCAAGAGAGGAAACCGATTGTTCTAGCGTTTTAATTAGCTTTCCTATCTCTTTATTATCCGTTTGCTCTTGGATTTTATCCAGTTCTTTCTTAACTTCACTCACGCTTGACGCTTTGTTTCCTTCCACTACTTTTCCCACTTGATCCATCACATTGGCCATAAATGGTTGAAGCGTGGACATCACTTTTTCGTCACTTTCTGCCAGCTGAGCAGCACCTTTCATCTCATATGATTTTACATAGGCGTCTTCACCACTTTTTTTATAGGCATCGCTCAGTTCTTTAGCCTTTGCTTCACTCGTACTAGCACCTACGACAATGGTATAGGCATTGCTTTGACCAAACACAACGCTTTCTCCGCTTAGACTTTCTTTTGCTTTTGCTGCCGCTTCTTTTGAAGAGAAAACACCTGCTTGTACAATATAGATTGAGAAAGCATCAACCGTGGCCGTTGCCCCAGGCTTTGCGTCTTCTTTCAGTTCTTTTTCAGTCGCTTTTGTTTGCTCCGAATGATCGGTCACTGCGGAGTTAACCGCAACTGTGGATGGGCTCTGACTGACTGGAGACGGCTGCTTATCATTTGTAATCGTATTTAAACCAAACATTCCAAACCCGACGCCAACGGTAACCGCTAGTCCTACAATCACAATAAATTTCCTCGCTGCTGAAAACGATGATTTCTTGATGGATATTTTCCCCACTTGCTCTTTCAGTTTTTTCGGCTGTTTTTTCTTTTCGTTGCGCACTTCTTCAATTGAAACGACTTTGCGCTCAGACACCTCGACTTTTTCCGGAAGAACCCACACTACCTCTTCTTCCTTTTCCTTAGGCGTATCCGTATCTTTTATGTTCTTTTCCCTACCATTAATTTTGACCGTAACTTTTGGATTTTGCTTGTCCACCTTTTCACCACCTTTTGCTACCTAACACATACACTTTTTACCATGCTATCATAGACGACAAAAAAAATAACAAGACATTTGTCGTCTTGTTATAAAAGGTTTCGCTATTTTATTACACGATTTTTAATTTTGTCGACCGCAAGCTCCGATGACAAAATCCCTACTCCGTCCTCTTGGCAAAGTACTTTTGTATCACTCTTTAGGCAAACATAGTAATTTAAGCGATTATCTTCAAAGCGAATCTCTACAAATGAACCGTCAGCATCTTCTGTTGTCGTCCATTCTTTATTCGTATAAGGGTCCATGAGCGGCTCAAGATAACCTTCTTCAATCAATTCTTGATACATCAGCTTCCCTTCCACTTTTCCATCTAAGATCACTTCGTTTGAACGCTTATGTAAAGTGGCTGACTCCTTCATAGCAATAGCATTAGCTACGAACGCTTGACCTTTTGATTGTTGAATGACCTTACTTGTAAGGAGAAATGCCACCGCTGCTACAATTCCTAAAATTACAAGAACCGCTAGAACTTCAATCAGCGTCAGTCCTCGTTCATCTTTATGTATCAACTTCATTAATGATTACCTAACGTTTGAAATGGATCAGCTTTGTTTCCCGCTTCTGGTATGTCGATTGCTGGGATTTTATCACGTAAATTCTCTAACGAAGGGTAATAAAATGTTGATAGCATTAGCTCATATCGCAGCACGGGGTCTTCTACATCAGAAATGGTCTTTGCATCCTGTGGTCCATCAAATGTAATCGCTTCGACTTGAGTGATGCGCTTTGAAGACTCCATCGTCTGTAAAAATGTCAAAAGGTCATCATATCGCTTCGATTCTACCGTGACGGTGACTTTGGTCTGCTGTAAGCCTGCCGGAGTGACAGCCCCTTCAGCAGGCTGCGCTTCATCCTCAGCGCTTTGTTCGCCTGCAGGTGAAGAAATCCCTTCTCCATCAGCAAAATTCATCTCATCAATGACGCTATCGGACACCACTTCAGCTTTTTGCAGTTCGAGCATAAACTGTTCGGTAAACGGCTGTACGGGTACTTGTTTTTGTAGCTCCACGCTGCTTTTTAAAAGGGCTTTCGGCTTATTTGCCCCGCTTTCATTCAACGATTTTAAAATTCTCTGTTCCGCTTCAAGCTCCTCTTCAAGCGTCTGAACATTTGTTTTTAACGGTGATAAAAACTGAAAATATAAAATCACAAGGAGGGATGCCATAACAACAAAAGTTGAGGCACCGATAATCCACTGTTTGTTGGATAGTCCCATCATCATTGGTCCTCCTTTTCTTTTTCTTTCTTAACAAGGTTGCCTACTGCTTTTCGATCAATCTGAACACTATACGTTGCAACATAGCGCGGAATAATGCTTTCTTCACTTTGAATCGTTTTATCTTCGTTCTCTTTTTCACTTTTTTCAGCTTCCACCGTTAACACCTGCGCATCTTTTACAATCGATACATCATTTTTTAATCGGCTTAAATAATAGGAGCTCTGGCGCTGTTCGTCGAATTGAATTTGAATTTCTACCGTCTCGTTTTCTGCACTGTACGCAAATCGTTTAAGAAAGCCTCGGTCAGGGAGCGCAGCCGTAAACTCTTTGATAATTGGAACAGTTTTCATCGGGTAGCTCTGCGCCCATTCAATCGCTGAAACAAGCTCTTCAACTTCCTTGCCGTCGTTGCTTTTTTGAAGCTGCGCTTTTTTGACAGCTTGGTCTACCTGTACTTCTTGAATCGCTATCGTTGCTGACTGCTCTTTTTCTACTAAACTAAAATACTCCCAAATGATAAAGCTCCCCACCAACAGCACTAGCGCAGCAATGGTAACTAGCCCCCAAACAAACAGCTTATTTCCACGTTCTTTTTGGGGCAAGAGATTAATTTCAACAAGCATCATCTCACCTCTTTCAGTGCCAAGCCAAGCGGCAAATGAAAGCTGGGCTTCACGTCGTCTATCAACTCTTGACGACTCATTCCATGGTTAATCACTTCAAATGGAATGCTAACAGCTTCTTGCATTTGCTCCATTAACTCATGAATATAGGGATGGTCACCGGTCACAAAAACTTTGGAGATGAGTTGTTCACCTTTATTAATAGAAAATTGATAAAAGCTAACGATTCGCTCTAGCTCTTGAATAGCTTCATAGAATGCTTGTATTTGCTCATGTTTGTCACCATAAAACTGCAGAGAAGTTTTGTCTCCTTCTTGCTCCACCGTCCAGCCGTTACAGTACTCTCCAACTGACATATGGCGCATAAAGACGGGACGATGGTTCGCAAATAAGCTGGCATTCATGCTAAACGAATCCACTTGCAAAACCATATAGTGCGCCTGAGAGCGAACGAGGTCAGCCTGGAAGAAAAGTCGGTATGTACTAAGCGAAGACAAGTCCGCAACAACCGGCTTTAACTTCGCTTTTTTCATCAGTTCCATATAGCTAACAACCGTATCTTCTCGCGCAGCAAAAAGCGTGATTTCCGTTTGCTTTTCTGTTTTTTGATGAATAACGTAGTCAAAAATAGCTTCTTCAAACGGCAAATGAATCGTAGCGCCAAGTTCCATAAACAAATACGTTCGAATCTCCTCTTCCTTCACGTGCTCTGGAAGCTGCTGCTGCCGGATAACCACCTGGTTATCCGGCACAATAAAGCGCACTTTCATCTTTTTAATTTTCCAATCTCTCACGCATTCATCTAAAATAAACAGCAATGACTCTTCATCCACAATTTTCCCCTGCTGAATTAAGCCATGAGGTAAATGACGCTCATGCTGTTTCGAAATAACAACCGGACTTGCTTGTTTCACTTCAATATATCGAATGACATGGTCTTTAATAATCAAATTGCCTATTTTACTTTTCATTGACGGAAGTCGTAAGGCCATGGTTGTTCACCTGCTAAATTAAAAATGTAAAGTACCAGTTTATCAGAAAATCACCATAAAAATATGCAACAAGCGTTCCTCCTGCAATCGATGGGCCAAATGGCATTGGTTTTCCGCGTTGGACTTTTCCTACTATCATACCAAATATTCCAACAATTGCACCGATTACCGCGGCTAAAAAGAAGGACAAGAGCACGAGCTTAAATCCGAGCACAAGCCCAAGCACTCCGTATAGCTTAATATCGCCTCCGCCCATGCCACCTTTGCTAACGAGAGCAATTAAAAGGAGCAGTCCAAAGCCAGCTGCAGCACCTAGAAACATATCCCACCAAGGGTCGAGCGGAACAAACAGTCTAAGAACGACTACAACCGGCAAGAAAAACAGCAGCACTTTATCCGGAATGAGCATATACGCCAAATCGGATACCACCACAATCATCAGAAGCGATACAAGAGTCCACGCAACAAGCGTTTCCCACTGAAAGCCATATAAATGAAATGACAGGACAAATAGTATACCTGTCAAAAGTTCCACCATCGGATATTTAATTGAAATCGACGTCCCGCAGCTGCGGCACTTCCCTTTTTGAATCAAATACGACAGCACCGGCACCAGCTCGCGAGCTGTTAAAACGTGCTGACAGCTCGGGCAGCTAGACCGTGGCCTCACAATTGACTCCCTGGCCGGAATGCGTAAGCCGACTACGTTGTAGAAGGAGCCTAGGATGAGACCTAGGGTTAGAATGTAGCAATAAAAATATATCATTAGTTTGTAATTTCTAAAGATTTCCCACTAGCTTTAATACCCTTAATTGTTGCATTCTCAAATTTAATTGTTTTACTTCCTGCATCGCCCTCAGCAGTTAATTCGTACTTGCCATCTTTATAGCTCACTTCATAAGTACCGAATCCTTCACCTTCAAAGTCTACATATTCAGCCAAGACTTCTTGATCCATCGTGTTTTCACTGCCATTTTCTACGTTATTAGAAGCCATGTATACTTTGGCAGCATTTAATACCTGAATCGCATCAGCCTTCACCGCATCCTCACGAGACTTCTGAATAATCCCACCAATACTTGGAATAGCAATCGCTGCGATGATACCCAGGATAACGATTACGGCTAGTAGCTCGATAAGCGTTAATCCTTTTTCATTTTTCAAGAACTTTTTCATCATGTGCTTCTCTCCTTTTCCTTTGTACATTTTGCATAAATCCACCGTTTGACTTGAAAATGGAACCGATGAGCATTGAGCTTTTGTGCTTGTACTACATTCTGTTCTCTATTCTGTTGAATATGTAAAAAATCAGCATAATTAGGACCATAAACCCTCATACTTTATAACTAGTAAAAAAGTAAAGAAAATACCACGCTGCAAACGTTATGGTAAATGAAGATTTCATTTGTTCCTATCATGCTGATTTCTTATCCCGATTGAAATCACACAATGGATTTATAGGTCATTTTATTCATTTCTTCATTATACAATAATTTACAAAATATGAAAATAGTTTTAGTACGAATCAACATGATTAAATAAATCAAACATCGGCACCATAATCGCTAGTACAATTGTCCCTACAAGTACAGCTAGTAAGACGATCATTAACGGTTCGATGAGAGACTTTAACCGATCCGTTGTCGTTTCAACTTCCGCTTCGTAGAAATCTGCCACTTTGCTTAACATCGTATCGAGCGCACCCGTTTCTTCACCAACTAAAATCATGCGCGTCACAAGCGGTGGAAATACCCAGTGTTTTTCCATCGGTTCGGTAAGGGAAGCTCCTTTTTCAAGAGACGTTCGCGCTTTTTTTAATACTTGAGATACAACTTCGTTCCCAATAACGCCTTCAACGGTGTGAATGGCTTGTAAAATTGGCACGGAGCTTGAAAACAGCGAGCTTAGCGTTCGCGTAAACCGAGCGATAGCCGCTTTTTGCAGCATTGGTCCAAATACGGGAAGCTTTAACATGGCATAGTCTAAATAATACTTTGTTTGTGGGCGCTTATATAAAAGTGAAAGTCCTACTGCAATGATGCTAGATAAACCAACAATTACCCACCAAAATTTTTGCATAAATTCACTTGAAGCCAATACAAACTTCGTAATGGCTGGAAGCTCAGCTCCGAAATCTTTGAACATATCTACAAACATTGGCACAACGGATACAAGCAAGAAAATGACGACGGCAATGGCCACGACGCCCACCGCTGCTGGATAAGCTAGTGCTGAGATAATCTTTTGTCGCGTGCGGTGCTGCTTTTCAAAATAATCGGCTAGGCGTTCAAGCGTTTCATCGAGATTACCGGCTACTTCACCTGCTTTAACCATGTTAATAAACATGCTTGGAAACGCATGAGGAAATTTCGCACAAGCTGAGGATAGCGCATTTCCTTCCCGAATTTCTTCTTCAATTTGTACAAGCGCTCGCTGTAGTAGTTTACTTTCGGTTTGAGCAGATAAGATACGCGTCGACTCTACAACCGTCACTCCCGCCTTTAAAAGCGTTGAAAACTGGCGTAGATAAATGACAAAATCATAGAGCTTCACCTTATTGCCTAGGTGGAAGCTTACTCATCGATACAAACGATGACATTTCGTTAGATCATCCATTGTTTGTGGGTAACAATTTAACCTTGAAACCTTTAAACAGCACTTTTGAATTAACAAAGAATATTGTGGTAAAAAACAATTTGACGATTACAGGTAATACGGATGTTTCAACCGCCGAAAAGGAAATTGGGATGTTTGATTCCATCGTCTATACAGGTGGAGAGGTTAAAATTACCAATGTTAGTATTGAAGGCTTTAATTATAGTAATGAAGGAAAAAAAGGAATGCTGATTTTACTTGCTAAAGGTCCTATTAATTTAAACCGAATTAATGAGTTTACAACGTTTAATGACGAAGAAGAACAAAGAGTCAATTTCAAAAACTTAAAAGATCAACAGCAAGATGTATTCTCGCTGTTACAAGGCTTTTTCTATACGGAATCTTCAGCTGAGCTTTACGGCGTAGGCTCACTGTTTGCCATCGACGGTGGAATTTTCTCTCAGGGACCGCTGACGGTTAATGCTGTGAGAGGTAACGTAGAAACTGAAAAAGACATCGACCGATCTAGTACCTCACAAGTAGGAAAGTATTCTCGCTTTAACGTTCTTTATGACCGCAGCGTCTTATTAACAAAGCTTGAATCTCTACCGCTTGTTGATACGCTTCAAGTAATACCAGAAGCAACCATTCAACCGCGAAATTAAAAAAATCTTCTCCGTCAGGAGAAGATTTTTTTAATAATAAGGTGCCATAAATAGGTATACAAGCACACCTGTAAAGCTTACATATAGCCAAATCGGCATTGTCCAACGAACGATTTTTTTATGCTTAGTTACTTGCATCGTCCAACCCCAAACCGTTGAGAACAGCGCAAGTGGAACAACTACGGCCGCTAAGAAGCTATGAGTAATTAAAATAAAGAAATAGATTGGGCGAATAACTCCTTCTCCACCAAACGTTGCTGTTTCTGTTGACATATAGTGAAACGTCAAATAGAAAACAAGGAACAATAGTGTCGAAGAAAATGCCGCTAAAATAAACCCTTTATGAGCTTTAATGTTTTTCTTTAAAATTGATACTAGTGCCGCTACAAGAAAGATAAAAGTAAAGCTGTTTAATATTGCATTTAATCGCGGAAAGATTGTTAAATCAAAGTGAACCTCTCCTTGATAACCGATTGGTGAAAAGAACAGTGCTAAGATAATTGCGTTTGCAATTAATGAAACCGTTAAGATAATGCCCGTATAGTTTTTATTACTAGTCGGCACTATTTTCTCATTTTCCTTACTCATTTTCACAATCTCCTTACGTTTGGATTCATGTCAATTATATATCAGTTTTCCCATTGATTAAAGTGACAATACTTTGAACAGCAAAAAGCCGCGATGCTTAGCATCACGGCTTTCACTCACCACTTCGCCCCAGATCCATCTGTTCCTTGTCTTTTTTTCACGATAACGATCATACTAGAGCTAACCCTTGTTCCGTCTTGTTTCACTTTTGCTCCAGCTGCCACCACAGATCCATATCCTACTTTTTTGGCCACAATAAACATGCTGTTATCTTTAGATACAATGCTAAATGACGGGTTATCCTTTGGCTCAGTAACAATACTTTCAATCACCTGACGATTTAGTAGCGTATCTAAAAGCCCACCATTACGATAAACAAGTAAATCTTTTATATTGCGCTCTTCTCCTGGTTCCATCGTAATCGAAGGATATTTAAATTTAAAATCATCAAGCACTTGTACTGGAATTTCCTTTTTCACAGCTCCGTCTACTGATTCTACTACAACAGTCGTATTTCCTGGTGCCACACCAATAATTCCATATTTAGATGAACCCGTTACGAGTATATCTTTTTTAACAATCCCCGTATCAGAAATCATCCATTTAACATCTTTATTCGTGGCATCCGCTGGTGAAACAGATGCATTTAACGTTATTTTTTCACCAACAAACAGCGTCACGCTAGCTGGATCAACATTAATATTGTCAACTAACTTCCGAATAGTTACTGTCTGAGTAACCTCTTGATTAGCTTTTGCAAAACCACCCGTTGCACGAACTTTAATCGTTACTTCTCCTACTTTATCAACGGTAACTTCATCTTTTTGTTGAAAGGTTGTCCAACTACCGTTGTTGACCTTATATTCATACGTTACACCTTCTCCTGGAATTAAATCCACTAACGAGAACTTTACTTTTTCCGATGACACACTACCGTTTTTAATCACTTCGTTTGAATCTTGACCTCTTATTTCAAACGAAGGAACAAGCTTCAGCCGCTTTTTTGTGTCATTGCTATACGTTACGTCAATTGCTGTTTTATCACCTGTAAATACCATTGACTTAATTGGCTGAGCTAACTCTTGTTCTCCACCTTTTAGCTTAATTGTTTGAATAAGCGTATTGGTATTTTTTGTTATCTTTTCAATGTTACCATATGCATCCCCACTATATTTCTCAAGGGTATCTTCTAATACAACCTTCGCGATAATTGGTAATTTTGGAGCTGTTAAAATGACGCTTCTTGCTCCTGCATTACTGTCATTATACGAGACAGTTTGGATTCTGGAACGTTTGATTCATTGCCCAATTTGCTTGAAGTTTAATCGTTTGCGTTAGCTTGTTAATGCTAAACGAACCATTGTTATAGGGAATATCCGTAAACGTTACTTCAATGAGATTTCCTTTCACGCTGACGTTTGAAGGCGGATTAACAACCGTTATCCCTTCAGGAAGAATCTGCGTTAGTTTAATAGTTTGCAGCGTGCCTCGATCAGCTTTTTCTAAAGTTGCATCAGGTGTAAGCGTATAGATTAAATCAAATTGGTTAGATTCGCTATTTCGATCTTCTTTTTTAATAAGCCGACCTACTTTGTTTGTATCTAAAAAACCAACCGTTCCTTTAAACGTTGGAGCAATTTTATCCTTGATTTCAACCTTTACTGCATCGCGCTTTTTCAAAATGGAACTACCGCTTAAATTTTTATAGGATAACGAGACGTCTGAAAAATTATACGTTCCTTTAGTATCAAACGTAAGGGGTAGGGAATACGATGTCGCAGAAGGCGTTTGACCTAATACATACGGAACGTCTTTTAAATTAATCACCGCATAGTCACCGTCCATATACGCATTCGCATTATCGGCTAACTTCACTTTTCCAGGAAACGACGTTCCGCTTCCCTGAATTTTCACTTTCACCTGCACGTCTTTCATTGCATATTGCCCAATTTCAGTCGTAATGCTTCGAAATAAATCGCTTAGGTTGCTTGTATCACCTTGATAGGCTTTAGAGCCAGTAGTTTCTGAGAGCTTAGTTAAATAGTTCATGTCTAACTCTTGATTTGTTCCAAAACCTATAGAGTAAAGTTTGACCTTTTGATTGGCTAGACTGAGAGCTTGATTAGTGCTCAAGCTTTTAATAATCGATTGTGGAGTTCCAGATGTATTAACATATATTCTATAGCCATCATCATCTAGTATATACGCATCTTGTGAACCATTGGTATATACATTGTAATATACCGTTTTATGACTATTAACCCTTACATAGTCATACTTACAATATCCCCAAGAGTTACATTTGCGAACGTTACCGGAAAAGTTAAAATACTTTTCTTCCTGAGCTTGGGTAGGAAATCCATCTGTGAGAAAGATAATATATTTATCATTCTTTGAATCTTTTAAGATATCACCTGCTCGTTCAAGTGACTGTGCATAGTTTGTTCCTCCATCAGCCGTCATACTTTGAACCTTTTTATTAATGGCTTGAAGATCGGAGGTTAAAGAAATAACATCCTTTACGTCCAAAACTCTTCTTTTGACGGGCTTATGTTCACATTTAAAGCAGGAGTACTGCTTGCAGCTTGTCCTTGTAGAGGAACGAACGTACTGAACAACAAGATTGCAATAAAGAATCCTATCCACTCACCTATAACTTTGGTCATAGTATCTTTTATTCCTCTCTTTAGTATGTTTTACCATCATTATAATAAAAATAGTTCTTTATTCACAGTGTCGTTCACGAAATATTTTAAATAAAAAAGCAAGCCGTTCGGTGACGACTTGCTTTTTAGGCGCGTAATAAGAATGATCGAACTTCTGAAATAAAGTAAAGTGAACCTGTAATGACGATTAAGTCATTTGGTTTTGCATGGTGTAAAAGAGCTTGTTCAATTGCTTCTTGCCACTGTTCATTCACTTTTTTACTAGGGTGCTTACTGAGTTCATATAGCTCTTGTCCTGTTCTCGCTCTTGGAAAATCAAACGATGTAAAGGTAATACTTTCAGCAATACCTTCTAAACTTTTCACCATTTCTTTACCACTCTTGTCATTTAGGCAGCTAAAAATGATGTGAATCTGCTTGTCTTCATAGTGAAGACGCAGCGTACTTAGTAGGCTTTTTATACCTTCTTGGTTATGGGCACCATCAATGATAACTAGTGGAGAATCACTCACTTTTTCAAAGCGTCCACTCCAGCGTGCTTTTTTTAACCCTTCTGCTAAATCAGCTTGAGAAAGCTGTAGTTCTCCTTTTTGTCCTAACAGCTCTAAAGCTCGAACCGCTAAGGATGCGTTTTTCACTTGATGATAGCCAAACATGCCAAGTTCAAGGTTCTCATAAGTATGGATAGGTGTTTGTAATGTAAAGGCTTCGCCATTTTCTAAAGCACTGTAACTTTCAATTGTAAACTCACTCCCCAAACGATCTAGCGACGCCTCATGGTCACGAGCTATTCCTTCAATTACTTCTATCGCTTCTTTTTGTTCTACACCCGTTACTAAAGGCACGCCTCGCTTAATGATGCCTGCTTTTTCAAACGCAATCTTATCTACCGTATTCCCTAAAATAGCCATGTGATCAAAGCCAATATTCGTAATAATGGTTAACAGTGGTTCAACGACATTTGTTGAATCGTATCGACCACCAAGTCCAGCTTCAACAAGAACATAATCAACGCGGTTATGGTAGCCAAAATATAAAAAGAACATGAGCGTAATAACTTCAAACTCAGTCGCAGCGCCAAATTTTGTCTCTTCTACTCTTTCTACAACTGCTTTAACTTCTTGTACAAGGCGAAGCATTTCCTCATCTGAAATTGGCGTTCCGTTTATGCTAATTCGCTCATTAAATGTTTCAATATAAGGAGAAGTAAATGTGCCTACATCATACCCTGCTTCTTGGAGCATATAGCGCAGATACGTAACGGTTGAGCCTTTTCCGTTTGTGCCCGCAATATGAATAGCTTTTATATTTTGATGGGGATAATCAAGCTGTTCAAGCATCCAGTTCATTCGCTCTAAGCCAGGCTTCATGCCAAAACGTAAGCGATTATGTATCCATTGTAAGGCCTCATCATATGTTTGTATCATCACGGTCACCCTTCTTTTTGTATTATGATTATTATAGCGAATGCAACAGTAAAAATCGAATGAACTTAAAAGTCTGGTTGTGGTTCCGTTATGTATACAAAAAGCGCTGCTTCACAAGCAGCGCTTTTTTCTATTATTCCCCGCGCAATTCGACAATACGCGCTTGAACAGCTTCACGTTTTTCAACATAATCCTGTTCTTTTTGGCGCTCTTCTTCTACTACTTTTGCCGGTGCTTTTGCGATAAAACCTTGATTTCCAAGTTTCTTTTGAACACGCTCCACTTCTTTATTCAGCTTATCGTATTCTTTTTCAAGGCGCGCAATTTCCTCTTCAATGTTAATTAACCCTTCAAGAGGTAGAATTAATTCAGCTCCTGTTACAACAGCTGTCATTGCTTTTTCGTCTAAAGAGATTTCCGTAGAAATTGCAAGCTCACTTGGATTACAGAATTTCTCGATGTATGCACGATTTTTCTCAAGCTGCGCTTGAATCGCTTCATCTTTTGCTTTAATGAACAAGCGTACTTGCTTGCTCATTGGCGTATTTACTTCCGCACGAATATTACGCACTGAACGAATGATGTCTACAAGTAAGCGCATTTCGTTTGCCGCTTCTTTATTTGTTAGCTCTGGGCGTACTTCTGGCCATTTCGCTACCGTAATCGATTCGCCTTCATGCGGCAAGCTTTGCCAAATTTCCTCGGTAATAAACGGCATAAATGGATGTAAAAGTCGCATTGTGTTGTCTAACACATACGCTAAGATTGAACGAGTTGTTTTCTTAGCCGCTTCGTCTTCTCCATATAGAGGTAGCTTTGCCATTTCAATATACCAGTCGCAGAAGTCATCCCAGATAAAGTTATAAAGCACGCGTCCTACTTCGCCGAACTCATACTTATCAGCTAGCTTCGTTACGCTTTCAATTGTTTCATTTAAGCGTGTTAAAATCCACTCATCCGCTACTGATTTCTCACCCGACATATCAAGTTCTTCAAACGTAATGCCATCCATATTCATTAATGCAAAGCGAGATGCATTCCAAATTTTATTAGCAAAGTTCCAAGTTGCTTCAACCTTTTCAAAGCTAAAGCGTAAATCTTGTCCCGGTGAACTTCCCGTTGATAAGAAGTAGCGAAGTGAATCGGCACCGTACTTCTCAATCACTTCCATCGGATCTACACCGTTTCCAAGAGATTTACTCATCTTACGGCCTTGCTCGTCACGTACAAGTCCGTGAATTAATACGTCGTCAAATGGACGCTTGCCTGTAAATTCAAGACCTTGGAAAATCATGCGAGATACCCAGAAGAAGATGATGTCATAGCCCGTTACAAGCGCATTTGTTGGATAGTAGCGCTGGAAGTCAATCGATTCCACGTCCGGCCAACCCATCGTTGAAAATGGCCATAAAGCTGAACTAAACCACGTATCAAGTACGTCTGAATCTTGCTCCCAGTTTTCAATATCTGCTGGAGGCTCATGATCAACGTGCACTTCTCCAGTTTCTTTATGATACCAAGCTGGAATACGGTGTCCCCACCAAAGCTGACGTGAAATACACCAGTCGCGAATATTCTCCATCCAGTGTAGGTACGTTTTTTCAAAGCGATCTGGAACAAACTGAACCTTTTCTTCGCCTTTTTGAAGTTCAACTGCCTGATCAGCCAGCGGCTGCATTTTCACGAACCACTGCGTTGATAAGTAAGGCTCGACCACAGCTCCACTACGTTCACTGTGACCTACAGAGTGCATGTGATCTTCAATTTCAAATAAAATGCCATCTTCTTGTAAATCTTTTACGATTTGTTTACGACATTCAAAGCGATCCATACCTTCATATTTTCCTGCTTTATCGTTCATTGTACCGTCTTGATTCATCACAAGAATGCGTTCTAAATTGTGGCGGTTCCCAATTTCAAAGTCGTTTGGATCATGAGCAGGTGTAATCTTCACAGCGCCTGAGCCAAACTCCATGTCTACATAATCGTCACCAACGATAGGAATTTCACGACCTACAATCGGAAGCTTAACTGTTTTACCAATTAAATGCTTATAGCGTTCGTCTTCAGGATGAACAGCAACTGCCGTATCACCTAGCATTGTTTCCGGACGTGTTGTTGCAATTTCAATATGCCCAGAACCGTCGGCAAGCGGATAGCGCATATGGTAAAATGCACCTTGCACATCCTTATAGATAACCTCAATATCAGATAGGGCTGTTTTTGTTGCTGGATCCCAGTTGATAATATATTCACCGCGGTAGATTAAGCCTTTTTTATATAGCTTAACAAATACTTCACGAACGGCTTTTGATAAGCCTTCATCTAACGTAAAGCGCTCGCGAGAATAATCTAAGCCAAGGCCTAGCTTGGACCACTGCTGACGAATAAAGCTGGCATATTCTTCTTTCCACTTCCACGTTTCTTCTACAAACTTCTCACGCCCTAAGTCATAACGGCTTTTTCCTTCTTGACGAAGCTTTTCTTCTACTTTTGCTTGCGTAGCGATACCGGCGTGATCCATTCCAGGCAACCATAGAACGTCATAGCCCTGCATGCGCTTCATACGCGTTAAAATGTCTTGTAACGTTGTATCCCAAGCATGCCCTAGATGAAGTTTACCCGTTACGTTTGGCGGTGGGATCACGATTGTGTAGGGCTCTTTCTCAGCATCGTTTGTTGCTTCAAAAAACTTCCCATCCAACCAATATTGATAGCGATTTTCTTCAACAGATTTTGGGTCATACTTCGTTGAAAGCTTTACTTCCTGTTCTGACATACTCTGTACCTCCATGTATAATTTCTTATATAGCTTTCGATATGCGAAAGCTCGAATGAACATAAAAAAACTCCTTCTTCCATAAAAGGACGAAAGGAGTTGATTTCGCGGTACCACCTTTTTTTATAGACTTCTCCCGTAAAGACGTCTATACACTTCATTTCATAACGGTTCATTAACCGGTTTCTTCTACTTAGACCAAAGTCTGTTCAAAAAAACTACTCATAGGCGACCTTCCAAATAAGCTTTCCTAAGAAATCTTTCAGCTGCTGATTTCTCTCTCTAAAGGTGCTTTATTTTGTACTCTTCCTACTCACTGTATGTTCATATGATTTTCTCTTAATTATACTATATGAAAAAATATGAATTCGTCAATAATCTTCTCCATTTTTTTCTCATTCTATTCACAAACACGCCAGATCTTACGAAAAAAACTGAACACCTAGCGCCCATGATTCATACATTATTATGTAACGGCCTGCAAGCAGGAAAGGAGCATATGAAGTATGAAAAAACGAATTAACTTACAGTTTAACTCTTATCAAGTACAGCGCTGGTTTAAAACGATTGGCGCAGCGTGTGCCCAATTCATCATTCCCCTGACGATTATTCAAGGAATTCGAACGCTTTTTTTCCCCACCACGTTCGATGTTTTCCTTCTTGCTATTTTTTCACTCATCACCATTGTTCTCTATCTAGAATGGATGTAAAAAAGAGTTTGGGACATAACAAAATGATTGCTTCTAAAAGACGAACACTAGCTGTTCCCATCTCTTTAGTTTGTCTCAACACGTTCGTTCCATTGCGCTACGGTCACTCGCTTTCCGCAGGAGTCGAGTGTCCTGCGCTCCATTCCACCCTGTTTCCAACATTGTTTTCACAATCAACCAAAAAACCTGAACGATTAAAAGTTATGAACTCTCAATCGTTCAGGTATAGTAGAGGCTGAACTACTTATGTCTCAGTCTCATTAGCAGCCGCTTCTGCTGCTATTTTTTTCTGTTGATCTACTTCAAAGATTTTAATATTGACCTGTTCAATATTTTTTGTTAGCCAGTATGCTCGAATCAACGATTGCATATGTTCAAGCTCAGTTTTATACCGCTGGTGACGATACTGCATGATGCACTGATATAAAGGTTCTGGAAAAGCAAGATATGAATGCAAAAGTAAACGTTCCTCTTCTCTCAGTGCAAAATGCTTCTCGTATGTTGCGAACCATTCATAGCTATCTAAGCTCGTTAATGGATATGTGCGTAGCGTTCGCAAATAAAATGAGACAAGATCATGAATCGGTGAAGCCTCACGCGCTTGCTCTAAATTAATAAAAAAGCCATTCCCGCGTTCATCGTATAAAAAATGCTTTGCCGACAGCTTTCCATGAATCGTCACAAGTCGTATTTTTTCTTTTTCTTCCATTTCGGTGTTCCATTCATCTAACCGACTAAACCCAAATTCCATAGCCCGCATCATTTCATAATACACGGTACAAAAATGAAGTTCAAAAGGGGACATATACACCTTTTTTTCACATTCCATTACATACTCTTCAAGCTCTTTTTGACGATCTTCCCACGTTGTTTTTAATCCCGTATAGTGCGTTTCAATATCTTTCTTTTTAACTTCAACTTCTTTTGAAGAAGTACCATGAAGCTTTGCTAACTCTTGAAATAATTTATGATATCTTACATCCCGTTCGTCAGAAGGTGTATTAGGAAGCCAAGGCATCAAATAATAACCTTTGTTTTGGTGGGTTACCACAGGTGAACCTTGCCTGGATTGATAAATAGGGACAAACCCCATCCATCCTTTATGCTGAAGATTTTGAAGAATTCTAATAAAATCATGACTTCTAATTTCAGCTTCCTCTACTTCTTTTAAGGCATAGACTCCGCTTTTGGTATAGACTTTCTTTACCTTCCCGTAGTCTTCGATAAAATCAATTTCAAGCTGATACTGCTTTAGGAGTTCATGATAATTAACAGGGTCCTGATAGTTCATACTCACACCTCCTTGTTACTTTCTATGCATTGAACATTCATTTATACACAAAGAAAACAGTTAAGACGTAGCAGAAGTCAAAACTGTTTTCTATTGCTATTTTAGTTAACAGGAATGTTTAGGATGCTTCCTTCTTCTAACTCTTGCTCGTCTTCTAAATCATTTACTCTTAAAAGACTCTGTACGTTTGTATCATAGCGTTCAGCAATCGTATCAAGCGAGTCTCCACTTTGGACAATGCATAAGCGCCATGTCGCTTGTTTCTCTTCCTCACGAGAAAATAGCTTTGTTAAATACAGCGCATTTTCCGCACGGTTTGAAGCCGATTCCTCTTCCTTTCGAAACTCTACTACAATTTCATTTTCTTCCTGCTCTTTTTCTTCATAATGTGCTATCTCCGTTTCTTCTTCGCCCCAACTGGACACATCTTCACGTGCTTGAAACAGCTCAATTACATTATCTTCGCGTTCTTCTTCCGCTTCTTCTTTTTTCACTTCTACTTCAAACGGTTCATACACATCTTCTTCGTACTTTACTAACGTTTCTTTTGGTTCTTCTTTACGGAAAACGGACGAAAAATAGTTCTGCACCTCGGCTTCTTTTTCAACTTCCTTTACGTCCATTTCTTCCTCAACAGAAGCGTTACGATAAGAAGCTTCAAGCTCTTCTTCATGTTTTGCTTCTTCTTCAACAGAAGTATTACGGTAAGGAACTTCAAGTTCTTTTTCTTTTTCTTCTTCTACTTCTTCAACAGCAGTGTTGCGGTAAGAAGCTTCAAGCTCTTCTTCATGTTTTGCTTCTTCTTCAACAGAAGTATTACGGTAAGGAACTTCAAGTTCTTTTTCTTTTTCTTCTTCTTCTTCAACAGCAGTGTTGCGGTAAGAAGCTTCAAGCTCTTCTTCATGTTTTGCTTCTTCTTCAATAGAAGTATTACGGTAAGGAACTTCAAGTTCTTTTTCTTCTTCTACTTCTTCAACAGCAGTGTTGCGGTAAGAAGCTTCAAGCTCTTCTTCATATTCTGCTTCTGGTTCTTCAATTTCTGCCCAACCTTTTTCCTCTTCTCTTACGTGACTTTGCTGTTCACCGTAAAGACCTGTAATCGATAAATCCGCCATTAGCTGTAGGCAATCCGATTCTGGTAACTCATAATCAAATAAATCAATTGATACATAAACATCTTCCATATTCTGAATACGATTTTTAGGAATCGTAATGTCAACAGGGAAGGCATGTGATAGTTCAGCTGTACCATCTTCTCTAACAAGCACTGATTCAACGTGCTTTTCGTTTGTATATTCGCGCAAAGAGTGTGCTTCCTCTTCTAACGTTTCATATTCACCTGTTAGCAATAAAGCTCCACGAATGGAGACATATTGATCATATTCTTGGATTGCGACCTGAGGCTCTAAGGAGATTGATAAAAGCTGAGACACTTCCTGTCCCTTTTGAAACCATACTGATTCTTCTACTGAAAAACGCAGACCCGATAAATTATCCTGCGACAAATTGCTCTCCCCCTTCCAACACCTTACAAAATAGCGTTGTCATTAAAGATGTATGAAAGTGAAAAATAAAATATGTCTTTAAAAGCAAAAAAGCTTACGTTTATCACGTAAGCTCTTTGGATTATGAACGAAGTTTAGCAAAGGCTTTTTCAGTAGCTTGGATTGTAAATTCAATATCTGCATCCGTATGAGAAGTCGATAAAAACATACCTTCAAATTGAGAAGGTGGTAAAAAGACTCCTTCATTCGCCATTTCACGATAGTACTTGCTAAAGTATTCAAGATTTGATGTTTTCGCTGTCTCATAGTTAATTACGTCTTCGTTTGTGAAGAACAAGCCAATCATAGAGCCAGCTCGATTAATTGTATGAGGCACTTCATATTTTGCCGCGGCTGCTTTTAGACCTTCTTCAAGGCGATCTGCTTTTCTAGAAAATTCATCATACGACTGTGGCGTTAACTGCGTTAGCGTCTCATAACCTGCCGTCATGGCAAGTGGGTTTCCAGAAAGCGTACCCGCTTGGTAAATTGGACCACTCGGTGCTACTCGCTCCATAATCTCCGCTTTACCACCGTAAGCACCAACCGGAAGGCCACCACCAATTACTTTTCCTAAGCAAGTTAAATCAGGCGTTACGTTATAGTAACCTTGCGCACAGTTATACGCTACTCGGAAGCCTGTCATCACTTCATCAAAAATTAACAGTGAGCCATAGTCAGATGTAATTTCACGAAGCCCTTCTAAAAATCCAAGCTGAGGTGGTACTACTCCCATATTACCAGCTACTGGCTCAACAATAACACCCGCAATATCTTCACCAAACTGCTCAAACGCATACTTTACGCTTTTTAAATCATTATAAGGAACCGTAATCGTATTTTTAGCAATTCCTTCTGGTACACCAGGGCTATCTGGTAAACCAAGTGTTGCAACACCCGAACCAGCTTTAATTAACAATGAATCGCCGTGCCCGTGATAGCATCCTTCAAATTTTAAGATTTTATTTCGATTCGTATAGCCACGAGCTAAGCGAAGAGCACTCATCGTTGCTTCCGTTCCAGAACTCACCATACGAACAATTTCAATTGAAGGTACACGTGAGATTACTACTTTAGCTAATTCGTTCTCAATTAAAGTTGGAGCACCAAAGCTTGTTCCAGACTCAGTTACTTTCTTAATTGCTTCTACCACACGATCATTTGAGTGACCATGAATTAATGGCCCCCAAGATAGGACGTAATCTACATATTCATTTCCATCAATATCGTAGATTTTCGCTCCTTTTCCACGTTCCATAAAGATAGGATCCATATCTACAGATTTAAAAGCACGAACTGGGCTATTTACTCCGCCCGGCATTAGTTGCTTTGCTTGAAGAAAGGCTGCTTTTGATTTTTCATAACTTCTCATCGAACAAACACTCCTTTTAGTTATCTTTTAGCCAGCGAACAGCATCTTTCGCATGATACGTAATGATTAAATCTGCTCCAGCACGCTTCATACTTGTAAGCTTTTCTAGCACAATCTCTTTTTCATTTACCCATCCATTTTGTGCAGCTGCTTTAATCATGGAGTATTCTCCACTTACGTTATAAGCCACGACAGGTAGGTTAAAGTTATTTTTTACATCACGCATAATATCTAAGTAAGAAAGCGCTGGTTTTACAATTAAGAAGTCTGCACCTTCGGCTACGTCAGACTCCGCTTCACGAAGAGCTTCTAAGCGATTGGCTGGGTCCATTTGGTACGTTTTACGATCTCCAAATTGGGGAGAAGAATGTGCTGCATCACGGAAAGGACCGTAGAAAGCTGACGCATATTTTACAGCGTAAGACATAATAGGAATATCTTCGAAACCTGCTTCGTCTAAACCATGACGAATAGCCGCTACGAACCCATCCATCATGTTAGAAGGTGCAATGATATCAGCGCCAGCTCTTGCTTGACTAACCGCTGTTCTTGCTAGCAAATCAAGCGTTGGGTCATTTAAGATTTTTCCTTCTTCAATAATGCCACAATGTCCATGATCGGTATATTGACATAAGCAAGTGTCTGCAATAACGACAAGTTCAGGGAACTCTTCTTTAATTTGACGAATTGCTTTTTGAACGATTCCATGATCATGATAAGCTTGCGAACCAACAGCATCTTTTTCAGCTGGCACGCCAAAAACAATAACGGACTGAATTCCCAAATCGACAAGCTCCTGCATTTCTCTACTTAATAAATCAAGCGATACTTGATCTACGCCTGGCATGGATTGAACTGCATTGCGCTTATTTTCTCCTTCAATTACAAAGATTGGATAAATAAAGTCTTCCGGCTGTAAGTGCGTTTCGCGAACAAGTGCACGCATGCTATCTGAACGTCTTAGACGACGATGACGATTGAATTGTAATAATGTCATGAGAAAATCCTCCTTAATTGTTACCTTTAAAATAATCTACCATTTTCTCTATCATACCATTAATTGTATACTCTTCTGGAACGATGTGCTCAATTTCATATTTGGCAGCAGTTTGAGCGGTAATAGGTCCTATACACACGACCACTTTTTCGTTTATAACCGATAGCCAATCTTGTTTTGAATCCATCATATCAACAAAGAAGTTAACGGTAGATGAGCTTGTAAACGTAATGATATCCGCTTTCTCAACCGCGTGCTGAAGCTCATTCCTGGATGCTTTATTTTGAACCGTTTCATACATCACCAGGTCCGTCACGCTATACCCTTTTTCATCAAGTCCTTGTAAAAGAATAGGACGTGCTAGATTCCCTCTAACAACAAGCACTTTTTCATGAGGTTTAGCCTCCTTCATGAGTGCTTCTAGCAGTGACTCTGCTATGTACTCTTCAGGAGTTACGTCTGGCTTTATCCCACGTTTTTTGAGTGCTTCACCTGTTTTTTTTCCAACAACAGCGATCTTACAGGATTTAGCTAAACCACTGTTTATATTTAATAGATTAAGCCACTGAAAGAAAAACTCGACTCCATTTTGACTTGTAAAGATAATCCACTGATATGTATGAAGCTGTTCAAGTACTCTCTGTATGTACGTACGATTAGCTGCTGGTACAAAAGATAAAACAGGCACCGTTAAAGGAATACCACCTACAGCTTGTATTGCAGCAGTAAAGCTTTTGGCTTGCTCCGCTTGGCGCGTAATCAACACTCGTTTTAAAAAAAGAGGAGCCTGTTGACTCATTAACTGTCCAGCTCCTCTTTTACACGATCAATTAATTCTTTAGCTCCGTTGGCAGTTAAACGACGTGCAGCTTCCTCTCCAATTTCTACGGGGTTTGCACCAGCAAGCGTTTCTTGATAAATTTGTTGGCCATCTGGAGAAGCAACAAGCGCTGTTAATTGTACATGCCTATTCTCTACTACGTGAGCATAGCCTGCAATCGGAACTTGACAGCCGCCTTCCATGCGCTTTAGAAACACGCGCTCTGCTTGAACTGCTAAGCTTGTGTCCTCATCGTTTAGCATATGTAAAAGTTCAAGTAGCTCCTTGTCATCTGAACGACATTCAATCGCTAAAGCTCCTTGACCAACCGCTGGAACACTTAAGCTAGGGTTTAAATACTGCGTCACAGTGTCTTTAGACCAACCCATTCGTGATAGACCAGCTGCAGCTAGAATTATTGCGTCATATTCTTCTGTTTGTAGTTTGTTTAAACGTGTATCGATATTGCCTCGAATCCATTTAATTTCAATGTCTGAACGCTTTGCAAGAAGCTGTGCACCACGTCGTAGGCTACTCGTTCCAATGACAGCTCCACTTGGTAGCTCTTCAAACGTTTTTCCGGTCTTTGAAATGAGCACATCTCTGTGGTCTTCACGCAGCGGAATGCATCCAATTGTTAACCCTTCAGGTAAAACAGCCGGCATATCCTTCATGCTGTGAACGGCCATATCAATTTCTTTTGACAATATTGCTTGTTCAATTTCTTTTACAAATAAGCCTTTTCCGCCTACCTTAGAAAGCGTTACATCTAAGATTTTATCTCCTTTTGTGACAATTTCTTTAATCTCAAACTCAAAAGGAAGACCTTGTTGTTTCAACTGTTCGATAACCCATTTTGTCTGTGTTAATGCTAGCTTGCTTCGGCGTGAGCCGACAATAATTTTCCGCATGTTGTCCTCCTAGTTTTACGACTCCCAAAAATGAAAGTTTGACAAACTTCCAAATAAGAAAAAGTTAATCAATAAAATTAAAAATAATGCGATGTTCCAAATAGCTATTGCCCGACCTTGAATTCCTCTTCTCAAACGCACATACAAGTAAGCGCTATATGCAAGGAGCATAAAGAACGAACCTAATACCTTTGTATCATACCAGTGAAAATCGACTACTTTAATATACGCCCATATTAACCCAAGCATCAAGGAAAGCAACAATAGAGGTACACCAATTAAGATCAGTACGTAAGACAGATAATCCAGCTTCGTTAAATCCTCAATGCGCATCAGTCGCTTGTTCCATTTTTTCTTTTTCAGCAAATCATACTGTACAAGGTACAAAGCTGAGAAAACAAAAGAAATGGAAAAAGCTCCATAAGATAAAATAGCCATTGTGATGTGAAAAATTAAAAGTTCTGATACCAATCGTTCTGCTTCAACCGACGTTTGTGTTTCCATTGGTGCAAACGTATGAATCGCCATGATTAAAAAGCCAATCGCATTCGTAAAGAACACGACAAAATCAACTCTAAATAAACGATTGATGACTAACGATAGCGTAATGAGCACCCACGCATAGAAGTACAGGCCCTCTGAAATTGTTAAGATTGGGACTCTACTGGTTTCCCACATTCGTAAAAACAAAAAGATTGTTTGTAAAAACCACACAATAGAAAGTAACCAGAAGGCTACTTTATTTGCCTTCCGGTTATGCTGTACAAAGTCAATGAAATAAAGCAAAACACTGACCGCGTATAAAATTACAATTAATTCATAAATTCTGGTCAATGAGATATCAACCATATCAAAGCCTCACTTACGACTGGTAAGCTACTTGTTGAGGAGTTACGGGTAGCTCATGATGAGATTCTTTTTGCTTTTGAGCTTCCACTTCTTGTTCAATATTAAAAATCTTCATGAACAATTCTAACGACTCTTCAGCATGCTGCTCTCCAGCCAGTTCTTTTGCATGTAAAATCGGATCTCGCAGCAGTTGATTTATGATGCTTTTCGTATGTTTGTTCAGCACTTTTCGTTCACGCTCAGACAAATTCGGAAGCTTGCGATTAATACTAGCCATCGTATCAGCCTGAATAGTTAGTGCTTTCTCACGAAGAGCTGAAATAACAGGCACAACCCCAAGACGACCTAGCCACATTTTAAAATCAACAATTTCAGCTTCAATCATTAACTCGATTGTTTCAGCAGCCTTTTTGCGTTCTTGTAAATTCGCATCCACAATCCCTTGTAAGTCATCAATATCATATAAAAAGACGCTATCAAGCTCTGCAAGTGCAGGATCCAAATCACGCGGAACCGCGATATCAACCATAAAAAGAGGTCGTCCTTTGCGCATGCGCTCTACTTGCTTCATCATATCTTTTGATACGACAAACGTACTAGCTCCCGTAGAGCTAATTAAAATATCAGCTTCAATTAACGCACATTGAAGTTCGTTTAGCTGTTTCGCTTGACCAGAAAAGCGCTTAGCAAGTTCTTCTGCTTTTTCGAATGTACGATTTACAACCGTTACTTTTTGAGCACCGCTGCCGTATAAGTTCTGCAAAGCAAGCTCGCCCATTTTACCTGCACCTAGAATAAGCACATGCTTCGATGACAGATCACCAAAAATTTTTTTCGCTAACTCAACCGCAGCGTAACTCACTGAAACAGCATTGGCTCCAATCTCTGTCTCGCTGTGCGCACGCTTGGCTAGTGTAATAGCTTGCTTAAACAATTGATTAAATACCGTTCCAATTGTTTGATTTTGTTGAGCAAGTAAAAAGCTTGAACGTACCTGTCCAAGAATCTGTGTTTCACCTACAACCATTGAGTCTAACCCACAGCTTACTCGATACAAATGCTCAATAGCACCATCGTTTTCAGCAATTGTTAAAAAAGGTGAAAACTCGTCTTTATCTAGTTCAAACCACTCTGCCAAAAAGGCTTTTACATAGTAACGCCCTGTGTGTAACTGATCCACTACTGCATAGATCTCCGTACGATTACATGTTGACACAATAATGTTTTCTAAGATACTCTTTTGACTACTTAAAGCTTTCATTGCAGAGCCTAACTCTTGTTCTTTAAAGCTAAGCTTTTCCCTTATTTCAACAGGGGCTGTTCGATAATTTAAGCCGACTGCTATAATATGCACTTGTACATACCCCCTTCAATAAAAAATTAAATTACTGTCCTTTTATCTATCTCTATTATAACATGTTTCCCTACTCGTTCTTAAAAAAAATGTGAACAGTCTTTGAAAACATGTGTTAAGATATTAACGATTATCCATAACAAATTGTATCAAAAAAGCAGTGATTTATCACTTTTCCTGTTTAATCACACCAGGAGGTTACGATGAAGAAACAGTCAATTTTTTTCGGAGTTTTATTAGTTGGATTTGGAATCTTTTTTCTAGTAGACGAGCTTAACTTAAAAATCGCAGAACACTTATACACCTGGCCTCTCCTGCTCGTTTTAGTCGGAGTTGCGCTTGGGGCACAATGTCGCATTTCGCAAGACTATTCTAACGTACTAGCAAGCTACATATTAATTACATTAGGCGGTCATTTTTATGTAAGTGACTGGCTGCCGTTCTGGCCTCAACATACTAGCATGGTCATTTTAATGATTGCACTGAGCTTTTTACTGAGTGCGAAAAAGAGTAAAACCGGCCTATTTCAAGGTATTCTTTTATTACTCATTGCGCTGTTTATGATGTTTTCAAATAATTTAAATCAGTTTGCCCCAGCGGTTGAAAACGGCGTGAATTACCTAGCTACCTTTTGGCCTATTCTATTCCTACTCATTGGCTTATATTTATTATTTTTCAAACGTAAGTAATATATGTAAAAAAGGTTGAAACGAAAAGCGAGCGCTTTTCGTTTCAACCTTTTTTTGTTAATTATTCATGCGGTATTGAAGTGATCTCCACGATTGATCTTTTCCTTGACCAGTTTCAGATGAAAATAGAATGAGTTCATCTTCGGCTTCTAGCTCTAACGTATCACGTACAACTTTTAAGTGCTTTTGCCATTTACCTTTCGGAATTTTATCCGCTTTTGTGGCAATAACCATTACAGGAATTTCGTAATGCTTTAAGAAATTGTACATCATGACATCATCTTTAGACGGCGCGTGACGTAAATCAATAATTAATAACACCGCTTTTAGCTGATCGCGATCCGTTAAATATGTTTCAATCATCTTGCCCCATGCTTCACGCTCTGTCTTAGACACTTTAGCAAACCCGTAGCCTGGAACATCAACAAAATGCATCATTTCATTGATTAAATAAAAATTTAACGTTTGTGTTTTTCCAGGCTTTGACGATGTACGTGCTAAGTTTTTACGGTTAAGCATTTTATTAATAAATGATGATTTTCCTACATTTGATCGACCAGCCAAAGCAAATTCTGGCAAGTTTTCTTTTGGATATTGATCAGGCTTTACTGCGCTGATAACAATTTCCGCTTGGGTTACTTTCATTTTACCTCTCCTACTAATGCATGTTCCAATACTTGATCTAAATGAGATACAAGTACGATGTCCAACTGTTCTTGTACACTATCTGGAATATCTTCAATATCACGCTCGTTGTCTTGAGGGATTAAGATTTTTGTAAGTCCAGCGCGATGTGCACTTAATGATTTTTCTTTTAATCCACCGATTGGTAAGACGCGACCTCTAAGCGTAATCTCACCCGTCATTCCTACCTCTCTTCTTACCGGTCTACCTGTTAAAGCTGAAGTTAAAGCTGTTGCAATTGTAATTCCTGCCGAAGGTCCATCTTTTGGTACTGCTCCTTCTGGCACATGAATATGAATGTCATATTTCTCATGGAACTTTTCATCAATTCCTAGCTCTTCCGCTTTTGAACGAATGTAACTAAAAGCTGCTTGAGCAGACTCTTTCATCACATCACCAAGTTTCCCTGTTAGTACAAGGCGACCTTTTCCAGGAGATAGACTAACTTCAATTGCAAGCGTATCTCCTCCCACAGTTGTGTAAGCTAACCCTGTTGCAACACCAACTTGGTTTTCAGATTCAGCTTGCCCATAGCGAAACCTTGCTTTTCCTAAAAATTCTTCTAAGTTCTTTTCAGTTACGACTACGCGCTTTTTATCTCCAGATACGATAATGCGAGCAGCTTTACGACAAATAGATGCAATTTCACGCTCGAGGTTACGAACGCCCGCTTCTCTCGTATAAAGACGAATGATTGCTACTAGAGCATCTTCTCGAATTTGAAGGTCAGCTTTTTTCAGACCATGGTTTTCTAACTGTCTCACTGCTAGATGACGCTTAGCAATTTCAAGTTTTTCAAGCTCTGTATAGCCAGCAATATTAATGATTTCCATTCTGTCGCGTAAAGGTCCTGGAATCGTCGCTAAATTATTAGCAGTAGCTACAAACATCACTTTTGATAAATCATACGTTTCTTCAATATAGTGATCGCTAAAATTATGGTTTTGCTCCGGATCCAAGACTTCAAGCATAGCAGAAGATGGGTCTCCACGGAAGTCATTAGACATTTTATCAATCTCATCTAATAAAAAGACAGGGTTGACTGTACCAGCTTTTTTCATTCCTTGAATAATACGTCCAGGCATCGCGCCTACGTATGTACGGCGATGGCCTCGAATCTCAGATTCATCACGCACGCCACCGAGCGATACACGGACAAAATTCCGATTTAACGCCGTCGCAATAGAACGTGCTAGAGACGTTTTACCTACTCCTGGAGGTCCAGCTAAACAAAGAATTGGTCCCTTTAATGAGTTCGTTAATTTCTGAACAGCTAAGTATTCGAGCACACGCTCTTTTACTTTTTCAAGACCGTAGTGCTCTTCATTTAGAATTTTATCTGCGCGGTGAATATCTAAACGATCTTCAGTTTCCTTTGTCCATGGCAAAGCAAGTAGCCAATCGATATAGTTACGAATAACTGAGCTTTCTGCAGAAGTAGCGGGAATTTTTTCATAGCGATCTAGTTCTTTTAACGCAGTCATCATCACGCGCTCAGGCATACCACTTTCTTCAATCTTTTCTCGAAGTGTAGCAACTTCTCCGCCTTTACCCTCTTTATCGCCTAGCTCTTTTTGAATAGCCTTCATTTGCTCACGAAGATAGTATTCTTTTTGAGTACGCTCCATCGACTTTTTCACACGTTGTCCAATTTTCTTTTCAAGTTGTAGCACTTCTTGTTCATCTTGAATGTAAGAAATGAGCATGTTCAAGCGCTCTTTTACATCTTCAGTTTCAAGAACTTCTTGCTTCAATTGAATTTTAATCGGCAAATGCGAAGCAATAATATCGGCTAACCGTCCCGGTTCTTCAATGTCTGTTACGGTTGAAAACGTCTCAACGGATACCTTTTTAGATAGCTTTATGTATTGTTCAAAGTAATCTAAAAGCGTGCGCATTAGCGCTTTGTCTTCCACATCTGTTTCATGTTCTTCATTGTATTTCATTACATCAGCCAGGAAGCAACCTTCTTCTTCAATTATTTCCTTGACTTCAATACGGTTTAATCCTTCAACTAATACTCTCATCGTGCCATTTGGCAACTTTAACATTTGCTTAATCTTTGCTAAAGTACCCATTTTATATAAGTCATCAACCGCTGGTTCATCGATGCCCATTTCCTTTTGAGAAACTAAGCACACCAAGTGGTCGTCCATCATTGCTTTTTCTAAAGCCTGCACGGATTTATCTCTTCCAACATCTAAATGCAATACCATAGTTGGATAGACAATCAACCCACGTAAAGGTAAAAGTGGAATGCGAATTGTTTCATTTTTCGTCATTCAATGAACACCTCCAATGCCCGTTTATTCCATAGTATGTAAGGGATAAATTCTGCTTCAATTTTATCCTATTTAACTTGGCATGTCTAATAATAGTAATTATTAATTGTACCATGTGAAGTCTTTGCAATGCAAAGCGAAGTAAATATCTTTTTCACATAGAAAAAGCCTTTTTCGTAAAGCGTGTATAAAGGTTTTATACGCGAAAAAGGCAGATGATATTCATATAAAAAAATTTTCCAACTAAATGTCGCTAATATTACATGAATTCGCGCTTTGGCACCCCGGCTTCTTTTGATAGGTGAGCAACGTGATCTTGTATTGGTAAGAGTGCATATTTTAAAACATCTGCTAGTTGAGTCACTGGTAAAATGTCAATTCCTCGAATCTGTTCCACCATTCCATTCATATTATCCTTCGGAACGATTACATGAGTTACCCCTGCCTGCTTTGCCGCTTTAATTTTAGGAATGACGCCTCCGATTGGTTTAACATTTCCGTGCAGTCCAATCTCTCCAGTCATTGCAACTGTATGTTTGATCGGCACTTCATAGATAGCAGAATAAATGCCTGTTGCCATCGCAATTCCTGCGGAAGGTCCATCAATTGGCACTCCTCCTGGAAAGTTCACATGAATATCATATTCATCGGCAGGCACAGCCATGGAGCGCAGCACAGTAATGACATTTTCAATTGAACTTCTGGCCATACTTTTTCTTCGTACGGATTTTCCTTGCCCATTGATGTTTTCTTCTTCTACTATCCCCGTAATGGTAATATTTCCTTTTTCTTTTGCTTTCATTGCTTTTACTTCAATTTCTAATAACGCACCTGAATTAGGTCCATATACAGCTAATCCATTAATTAATCCTACTTGTTCTTGTTCTGGAATCTTCGGCTCGTGACGTGGAGTTAGCTGACTTGAATGAATAATCCATTCAATATCTTCATTCTTTATGTCTTTACGATCTTCTGAAATTGCCAATCCAGCTGCAATTTGCATCATATTAACTGTTTCTCGCCCATTGCGAGCATATGTAGACAACATAGACAGCCCTTTATCTGTTACTTCCATTTGTACTTTTTGAGCGGCTTTTTTCGCAACGCTAATGATTTCATCTTGATCAAGCTCGCGAAAAAACACTTCAACACAGCGTGAGCGAATGGCTGGCGGAATTTCACTCGGTGTTCTCGTTGTTGCCCCAATTAAACGAAAATCAGCAGGGAGTCCATTTTGAAAAATATCGTGAATATGAGTCGGAATTTGTGCATTTTCTTCGCTATAATACGCACTTTCCATAAATACTTTTCTGTCTTCTAATACCTTTAGTAATTTGTTCATTTGAATAGGGTGTAGTTCACCAATTTCATCAATGAATAAAATTCCTCCGTGAGCATCCGTTACAGCACCTTGCTTTGGCTGAGGAATTCCAGCTTGTCCCATAGCCCCCGCTCCTTGATAGATAGGGTCATGTACAGATCCGATAAGAGGATCAGCAATCCCTCGTTCATCAAAACGAGCTGTCGTCGCATCAAGTTCTACAAATACTGATCCTTTTTTGAAAGGAGACTTTTGATTTTTTTTTGCTTCTTCTAGTACAAGACGAGCTGCTGCTGTTTTCCCTACGCCTGGAGGTCCATATACGATAACGTGCTGTGGGTTTGGGCCACATAGCGCGGCTTTTAAAGCACGAATGCCGTCTTCTTGTCCCACAATATCATGAAAACTTGACGGTCTAACTCTTTCTGCTAATGGTTCAGTTAGTGAAATGGCACGCATCTTTCGCAATTGATCCATTTCTTTTTTTGATTCCCGATCAATTGATACTTTTTGTGTGCGCTGATTGCGCAATAAATTCCAAAAGTACAAGCCAATAATGATACCAAAGAATAGCTGAACCATTAAGGCAATATTCGTCCAATTCATAAGTAACCTCCTGCAACAATTGTTAAGATAATTATTTGTTATTATCTCCTTGCAACAGGTGGAATAAACAAATTTAGCATAAAATTCTTCATAAAATAAAAAAAGACAGAACGTTAAAAACTAACGCTCTGTCTTCTTATTTATTAAGCAGATGTTTTACTTCCTTGTTCAACCGTTGAACCATCTTCTAAAATAAACTTAGGTGCTACTTGATCACGAACCGTTTCTCCAGTGATAATACATTTAACAATGTCTTCACGAGACGGTAAATCATACATCACTTCTAGCATAATACCTTCAATGATTGAACGTAGACCACGTGCACCTGTTTTACGTTCAATTGCTTTACGAGCAATTTCAACAAGTGCTTCATCTTCAAACTCTAGCTCAACATTATCTAGCTCAAGAAGCTTTTGATATTGTTTTACTAGCGCATTTTTTGGCTTTGTTAAAATCTCAACAAGCGCTCCTTCATCTAACGGTACAAGACTAGCCGTAACAGGTAGACGACCGATAAACTCAGGAATTAAGCCAAACTTTAATAAGTCTTCTGGCAGAACTTTTGATAATAACTCTTTATCGTTAAGATCTGCTTGTTTTGTTTCTGAACCGAACCCAATTACTTTCTTACCTAAACGACGCTTGATAATTGGTTCAATACCATCAAATGCTCCACCACAAATGAATAAGATATTTGTTGTGTCAATTTGAATGAATTCTTGATGCGGATGCTTACGTCCACCTTGTGGAGGAACGCTTGCTACAGTGCCTTCAAGAATTTTAAGCAATGCTTGCTGAACACCTTCACCAGATACGTCACGCGTAATTGATGGGTTTTCAGACTTTCTTGCTACCTTATCAATTTCATCGATATAGATAATGCCTTTTTCTGCTTTTTCTACATCATAATCAGCGGCTTGAATTAACTTCAATAAGATGTTCTCAACATCCTCACCAACGTAACCAGCTTCTGTTAGCGACGTTGCATCAGCAATAGCAAACGGCACATTTAAAATACGAGCTAACGTTTGAGCAAGTAATGTTTTACCACTACCTGTTGGACCAATTAAAGAAATGTTACTTTTAGCTAATTCAACGTCATCAATCTTACTGTTTGAGTTAATGCGTTTATAATGATTATAAACAGCTACAGCCAAAGATTTTTTCGCTTCATCTTGGCCAATTACATACTCATCTAGAATTTCACAGATTTCTTTTGGCTTTGGCACATCTTTAAATTCTACTTCTTCTTCTGTTCCAAGCTCTTCTTCAACAATCTCAGTGCAAAGCTCGATACATTCATCACATATGTAAACACCTGGACCAGCAACTAATTTACGAACTTGTTCTTGTGTTTTACCACAAAACGAACATTTTAGTTGCCCTTTTTCATCGTTAAATTTAAACATAATTTTCACCCCTTATAGTAATGACTAAAGTGCTGGAAGCTCACTTAATCCGAGTTATTTGCCAACTGCTCTTCCTCTTCTTAGTAAAAGCATGACCTTTTATCATACCGAGTTTCCCATGTATGAAAAGATTTGTATTGCATTTTATCATACATTTTTCGGAATAGATACTAAAACGTTTTATGTATAAACACTTGATGAGCGAAAAGCATCGATTGGCTATTATGTATTGTCAGCTTATTAAGCCAATTTCATAACTACGGATTTTTGACAATTGAACAAAACAGCGTGCTGGCGTGTCGTTATGGTATGAAAAAACTTTTGAAGGTTATAAAACAAGGCACGATCAAGTCGCGCCTTGTTCTTTACTATTATTATGCTACAGCTTTGCTGTTTTCTACAAGAAATTCTATAGCTTTGCGAATCTTCATGTCAGCTTTAACTGTTTCAAGACTGCCAAGCACTTTCTTAATTTCTTCGACAGGCATGTTGTACATTCCTGCCATGCTCTCTAATTCTTTTTCTACTTCTTCGTCAGTTACTTCAAGATTTTCAGCTTGAGAAATAGCTTCTAACGTTAAGTTAATCTTCACGCGTTTTTCAGCGTCTGGACGCATTTGGTCACGTAAAGCTTTTTCATCTTGACCAGAGAACTGGAAGTATAGCTCAAGGTTTAAACCTTGCATTTGTAAACGTTGCTCGAATTCTTGCATCATACGATCCATTTCAGTTGCATACATTGCTTCTGGAATTTCTACTTCTGCATTTTCAGCAGCTTTTTCTACTAATGCATCACGTAGAGCTGATTCAGCTTCGTTTGTTTTTGCAGTTTGTAAGTTTTCTTTTGTTTTCGCTTTTAATGCTTCTAAAGTTTCTACTTCTTCGTCTACATCTTTAGCAAATTCATCGTCTAATGCTGGTAATTCTTTTGCTTTGATTTCGTGTACTTTCACTTTGAAAGTTGCTTTTTTACCAGCAAGCTCTTCAGCATGGTACTCTTCTGGGAACGTTACTTCAACGTCTTTTTCAGCGCCAACTTCTAAACCTACTAATTGCTCTTCAAAGCCTGGGATAAATGTGTTAGAACCAATTTCTAATGAATAGTTCTCACCTTTTCCGCCTTCGAATGCTTCTCCATCAACGAATCCTTCAAAGTCGATTACAGCAGTATCGCCTTCAGCAATAGCGCCTTCTTCTTTTACTACTAGCTCAGCTTGACGCTCTTGAAGAGATTTTAATTCAGCTTCAACGTCTTCGTCAGTTACTGTTGTGTCTAATTTTTCAACTTCTAAGTTTTTGTATTCGCCTAATTTCACTTCAGGCTTAACTGTTACTTTAGCAGTGAAAACTAAGTCTTGTCCTTTTTCGATTGTTTCAACATCGATTTCCGGACGATCTACTGGCTCGATACCAGCTTCAGCAACAGCATTGCTGTAAGCTTCTGGTAATAAGATATCTAGTGCATCTTGGTATAAAGATTCTACACCAAAGCGTTTTTCAAATAGTGGACGTGGCATTTTCCCTTTACGGAAACCTGGTACGTTTACTTGTTTAACAACTTTTGTGAATGCTTTATCTAAGGCTTTATCGAATTCAGCAGCTTCAACTTCTACTGTTAAAACGCCTTGATTACCTTCTTGTTTTTCCCATTTTGCAGACATGTATATTTCCCTCCAAAATCATTTTAAGTAGTGATTTTCACTCTGATAATGAGATCAATGTTTCCTTCATTATCTATCGAACTCCCTATTACTTTAAAGTAAGTAGGAACGTGATGTAAAGATGAAATTCTACTATACTTGTTTAAGTGCATTTTACAACCATTATATTATAACATACAACAATGACGTTTCAACAAAACACCTCATTTTATATCAAAGAAATTTCTTCAATTTCCTTTAGGTGTTTAATAGCTTGTTTCAAATCCTCAGCAGAGAAGTTATGCATCAGTGCGATTTGCTCAGCGTCAACCTCTTCACCATATAATTCAGTTGCGAGTGCGTATAACGCCTCCACCCAGATACCTACATGTTCATTAACCGGACTGAATGGAAATAAAACATATAAATAACGATTCCAAATCTCTAAGCTTGCTTGGAGCATAGTGGGATTTTCGTGTTCCAACTTTTCCCTCAGGGATTTCTCAACATGAATGGCTAACGGAGATGGTATTATTTGCTGTAAAGTGAGCGGATTAATTTTTTTCTCACGCTGAAATTTGTTGATGTGAAAGTCATGGTTAACCTGTTCCTTCATTAATATTTTAAGAGCCTCGGTTTTCACAATGGGATGAACGGATTCATTTGTGAATAGCTCTTGTAAGAAGAAGCTATACTGATTCATTCGATGAAGAGGGAGCGTGTGTAAATGATCAATCTGATTTGAAACGACCGTCTCATTTAAGAAATCTTTTAAACGCGTAAGCTGCTCCTGCTCTGTTTGTCCTTCTATGTCCTTTTCTTGATTCATTCTCGATAAGCAAAACGCTAAGAGCTGATTAATTTGCTCTTGATCCTCAGCGGGTACATCATGTTCTTCTATAACAGCCTGCAAGGTTTCATAGCCTTCTTTATACTCACCAAGCTGGATAAGAATCATTAAAAGCATTTGTAGATTATCATAGTAATGTCCTATGTCTTCATGCAACATCTTTTTACAAAGCGTTTTAGCTGTTTCAACCTCTCCTAGTTCTAAATAACATACAGCTAGCCCGAACAATACGTCTCGGTGCTCTTGGCCTATTTCGTATGCTTGCTTAAATAAATGCAGAGCCTCATTAAAGCGTTTATTCTGTAGATATTCTTTCGCTTTTTCTACTAAACGCTCTTGCAAATGAGGAAACGCAATTACATTATCTCGCTTTTGCTCAGTCATATTCTCTCCTCACTTCACATTTCTTTGCTATACAGTTTAGCAAGTTGTCTAATAGAACGCAAAAAAGAGCCGAGCAAAGAGGTAACTTTGCCCAGCTTTTTTCAATAACGAACGGTATTGTTTTCATACTGATCAATGTCAGAAGCAAACGATAACGTATAACCAATTTCATCAAACCCATTTACAAGCATATATTTCCAATGGCTATTAATGTCAAACGTTCGTTTGAATCCAGCTTCGTCTGAAATTGTTTGCTGATGTAAATCGATCGTGCAGTTATAATCAGCTGCTTTTGATTCCTTCAATAGATACTCAACATCTTCAACTGGTAATGCAATTGGTAGAATTCCATTTTTTAGACAATTTTGTTTAAAGATATCTGCAAAAGATGGCGCCACAATGGCTCTAAAGCCGTAATCTAACAATGCCCACGGTGCATGCTCACGTGAAGAACCACATCCGAAGTTTTCATTTGCAACTAAGATTGTTGCTCCTTCATTTTCAGGCGCATTTAGCTCAAAGCTAGGATTTGGCGTTACTCCATCTTCATTGTATCGCCAATCAAAAAATAAATATTTTCCAAAACCAGTACGCTCAATGCGCTTTAAAAATTGCTTTGGAATAATTTGATCTGTATCGACATTAGAGCGGTCCATCCCGGCTACTTTTCCTGTTTCAACTGTAAATGCATTCATGTTACCTCTCCTTATCTCACAGCTTCTTCTTGTAATTTACGAACGTCTACAAAGTGACCATATACTGCTGCTGCCGCCGCCATCACTGGACTAACAAGGTGAGTTCGCGCCCCTTTACCTTGACGTCCTTCAAAATTACGGTTTGACGTGGAAGCACAATGTTCCCCTTGAGGAACTAAATCCGAGTTCATCCCTAAACACATGCTACATCCTGAATCACGCCATTCAAATCCAGCTTCAACAAACGTTTTTGCAATCCCCTCTTCTTCAGCAATACGTTTAATTTTCTGAGAACCTGGTACAACCATTGCTCGCACATTCGGTGATACTTTCTTTCCTTTTATAAAAGAAGCTGCATCACGTAGATCCGATAAGCGAGCGTTCGTACAGGAACCAATAAATACGTGTTGAATTGGAATATCTTCAATTGCCATACCCGGAGTTAACCCCATGTAGTCTAGCGCTCTTTCCAATGATTTGCGTTCTGAATCCGTGTTACATAATTCAAATGTAGGAACTGTTTTACTAATGTACGAACTCATCGCAGGATTTGTTCCCCATGTCACAACAGGCTCGATTTCATTTGCATCAATTTCTAGCGTTTGATCATATTCTGCGCCTTCATCCGAAGCTAACGCTTTCCACTTTTCAACTGCTTCAGTGAACTTTTCACCTTTTGGTGCATATTCTCTTCCTTTAATATAAGAAAAAGTCACTTCATCAGGGCTGATTAAGCCTGCTTTTGCTCCTGCTTCGATGGACATGTTACAAATGGTCATCCGCTCTTCCATTGAAAGCTGCTTAATGCAATCTCCCGTAAATTCGATGATAGAACCTGTTCCAAAGTTCACACCAAACTTCTGAATAATCGCTAGTACGATATCTTTTGCGAATACACCAGGCTTCTTTTGGCCATCCACTTTTACTTGAATCGTTCTTGGCTTGGCTTGCCAAAGCGTTTGAGTAGCTAATACGTGCTCAACTTCACTCGTACCAATACCAAATGCTAATGCACCAAACGCTCCGTGGGTAGATGTATGACTATCCCCACATACAATTGTCTTACCAGGCTGCGTTAAACCTAATTCCGGTCCAATAATATGAACGATTCCTTGTTCTTCATTCGTTAAGTCTAACAGCCTCACGTCGAACTCAGCGCAGTTTGCAGATAACGTATCAACTTGTTTTTTTGCAATTGGATCTTTGATGTTGAAGCGGTCAACGGTCGGAATGTTGTGATCCATCGTTGCAAACGTCAAATTGGGTTGCCTTACTTTTCGCCCAGCAACACGTAAGCCTTCAAATGCTTGAGGTGACGTTACTTCGTGAATAAGATGAAGATCAATGTATAATAAATCCGGCTTCCCCTCTTCTTGGCGTACTACATGTTGTTCCCATAGTTTCTCAATAATGTTCTTTGCTTTCATCTTGCTCCTCCTTTCCAGTTATGAAAAACGTTTCTCACATAAAGGTGAGAAACGCATGATTAACTATAAGCTGTCATAATGTTAACAATTGCAGAATCGTCAGCAATCGTATCAACAATTGCTTCTACCATTTTTTCAGTTGATAAATAATGTGAGCCGTTCGCTAAATCTGCTGTACGATGACCAGCATTTAATACGTGTTCTACCGCTTGTTCCACTGCTTTCGCTTCTTCTTCAAGACCAAATGAATGTCTTAACATCATCGCTGCTGATAAAATAGCTGCGATTGGATTAGCTTTATTTTGGCCTGCAATATCTGGTGCAGAGCCATGAACAGGTTCATAAAGAGAAGGTCCGTTTAACGTCAAACTAGCAGATGGTAACATCCCTAAAGATCCAGCCAGCATCGAAGCTTCATCACTTAAAATATCTCCGAACATGTTCTCAGTAACGACTACGTCAAAGTGCTTTGGATTACGAATAAGCTGCATCGCTGCTGAATCCACTAGCATATGTTCAAGCTCAATTTCGGGATAATCTTTTGATACTTCTTCAGCAATCTCACGCCATAAACGACTTGACTCCAATACGTTCGCTTTGTCAACAGACGTAACCTTTTGACGACGAACTTTTGCTGTTTCAAATGCTTGGCGAATGATACGCTCAATTTCTTCACGCTTGTAATAGAGCGTATCTACAACGACTTCTTCACTCCCATTTGTGCGGCGTTCACTTGGTTTTCCAAAATATAAGCCGCCTGTTAGCTCACGTACGATAATAAAATCAACGTCTTGAATATATTCTTTTTTCAAAGGAGAAGAATCTGCTAAACTATCATAATAAGTAACTGGACGCAAGTTAGCATAAAGGTCCAGTTCTTTACGAATTGCTAATAAGCCTCGCTCTGGACGGAGCTGTGTAGGAACGGCATCCCACTTAGGACCACCTACAGCCCCAAGCAATACTGCATCCGCTTCTTTACAAACCGCTACTGTACTTTCTGGAAGTGGTACTCCTTCTGTATCAATAGCAGCTCCTCCGATTAACCCATAGCTAAATTCAAACTGATGGTTAAAGCGTTGACCGATGGCGTTTAAGACGTCGATTGCACCTTTTGTAACTTCTTTCCCAACTCCGTCTCCAGGTAACACCGCTACCTTTTTTGTCATGATAGTCTCTCCCTTCTTGTCTACGTATTACACTTCTTGCTCAACGCGGTGCTGCTTAACTGCGAATAAGCGGTTAATTGCGTTGATATAAGCCTTTGCCGATGACTCTAGTACATCAAATGCTACGCCTCTTCCACTTACTTCCACACCGTCACTTTCTACTTTAACAAATACCTCTGCCAGCGCATCCGGTCCACCGTTAATGGACTGTAGGCGATAATCTAATAGCTTTACATCTTGTTCTAAACAACGTGCCAGCGTATTGTAAATTGCTTCAACGCTCCCTGATCCCGTAGCCGCTTCTTGAACAACGTCTCCATTCTTACGCTGAAGCGTGATTGTAGCAGTTGGAATATTATTAATACCATACTGTACTTGAAGTCCTTCTAGCTTGTATTCAACATCGTGATTAACCTGCTTGTGCACTACTAGCGCAAACAAATCATCATCTGTGATGTCTTTCTTTTTATCTGCTAAGTCCTTAAATTTTTCAAATAGAACGTTCGCTTGCTCATCTTCTAGAACAAACCCTAGCTCTACTAAGCGTGTACGGAATGCATGTCTTCCAGAATGCTTCCCAAGCACAATCGGGTTTTGTTTCACCCCAACAAGTTCTGGGGAAATAATTTCGTATGTTAATGGGTTTTTTAAGACACCATCTTGGTGAATACCAGATTCGTGAGCAAAAGCATTTTTACCTACAATTGCTTTATTTGGTGCAATCGTCATGCCCGTTAGCTTGCTAATTAAGTCGCTTGTTCGCTTAATTTCTGGTAAAACCAGGCCTGACTCCGCTTGATAGAAATCTTTGCGAATATTTAAGGCAAGTGCAACTTCTTCTAAAGCCGCATTTCCAGCACGCTCACCAATCCCGTTGATTGTCCCTTCAATTTGTGTTGCTCCTGCTTCAATTGCAGCAAGTGAATTCGCTACCGCTAAGCCTAAATCATCATGACAATGAGCAGACAATGACACTTTATCAATGTTTGAAACATTTTCTTTTAAATATTGAAACACAGATCCGTAGTGAGCCGGCGTTGTATAACCAACCGTATCCGGAATATTAACAACCTTAGCCCCTGCATCAATGACAGCTTCTACAATTTGTGCTAGAAACGGTAATTCGCTTCGGCATGCATCTTCGGCAGACCATTGAACAATCGGAAACTTTTTCGCTGCGTATTTCACCATTTCAACCGCTGTTTCTAGCACTTGCTCTGGTGTCTTTTTCAACTTATGCTCCAAGTGAATTGGAGAAGTAGCAATAAATACGTGCAGCCTTGGTTCAGCACTGTCTTTTAAGGCTTCCCAAGCGATGTCAATGTCCTGTGTAACAGACCTTGCAAGGCCTGTTACAGAAGAATCTTTGACAGTCGACGCAATTTCCTTCACCGATTGAAAATCGCCTTTTGAAGAAGCTGGGAAACCTGCTTCGATTACATCAATTCCTAAACGCTCTAACTGTTTTGCAATCTCAAGCTTTTCTTGTAGGTTTAGATTAACTCCAGGTGATTGTTCCCCGTCTCGTAGCGTCGTGTCAAATAGGTTAATTTTTTGCACTAGCGACCACCGCTTCTTTCTTTTGTTTTTTTACAAATGGCATCATTTCACGTAGCTGCGCACCAACTTTTTCAATTAAATGCTCATTTTCGCTGTTATTGATTGCTGTAAACTCTGGACGATTTGCTTGGTTTTCTAGGATCCAACCTTTAGCAAATTTACCTGTTTGGATGTCTTCAAGCACTTTTTTCATTTGTTCTTTTGAACGCTCATCTACAACGCGTGGCCCTGATACGAAGTCACCCCATTGAGCAGTATCAGAAATTGAATATCTCATTCCTGCTAATCCACCTTCATACATAAGGTCAACGATTAATTTTAATTCATGTAAACACTCGAAGTATGCAACTTCTGGCTGATAGCCTGCTTCTACAAGCGTTTCAAAACCTGCTTTTACTAATGATGTTAAGCCACCGCAAAGAACTGCTTGCTCACCGAATAAATCAGTCTCTGTTTCTTCTTTAAATGTTGTTTCTAATACACCAGCACGAGCTGATCCGATTGCTTTTGCGTATGCTAACGCAATTTCTTTTGCTTCACCAGTTACGTCTTGGAATACAGCAAATAGAGCTGGTACACCCGCACCTTCTTCATATGTTCTTCTCACAAGATGTCCTGGACCCTTCGGAGCTACTAAGAATACATCTACAAATTCAGGAGCAACGATTTGGTTGAAGTGAATGTTGAAGCCATGTGCAAAAACTAATGATTTTCCTGGCTTTAATCCTGGTAAAATTTCTTCATTATATACTTTTGGTTGATGCTCATCTGGTAATAAGACCATCACAACTTCAGATTGTTGTACAGCTTCTTTCACTGAAAGAACTGTGAATCCATCCTGCTCAGCTTGCTCCCATGATTTACCTTTTCTTAAACCAACAACTACGTTTACTCCACTATCGCGTAAGTTTTGTGCATGAGCGTGACCTTGTGAACCGTATCCTACGATTGCTACTGTTTTACCTTGTAAGAATTGATCCTTTGCGTCACCGTTATAATATACTTTTGTCATAATAAATCTCTCCTCTTTGTTTTTAATTTTTATAGGTTAATTTTTGGTTTATATCTTAGTTAAATAATTGATGACCACTTTGCCGCTACTTTTTGCGTTCCGCGCGGTACAGCTACGGTACCCGTTCGCGTTACTTCTTTCAGTCCGTATGGCTGAAGTAGATCAATCATCGCTTCGATTTTACTTGATTCACCTGTTACCTGGATGATTAAACTATCTCGGCTAACATCAAGAATGGTTGCTCGAAATGGCTCAATAACTGCATACAGCTCATTTCGGCTCGCTGGTGTTGAAGCTACTTTCATTAAAGCAAGCTCTCGTGAAACAACGGCCTGTTCAGTAATGTCCTGAACTTTTAAGACATCAATTTGCTTGTTTAATTGCTTAATTACTTGTTCAGCAGCGCCATCGTCTTCCACGTTTACTACAAACGTCATGCGCGATACGTCTTCTGATTCGGTATGACCTACTGAAATACTTTCAATATTGAAATTTCTTTTGGTGAACAACCCTGTTACTCTATTTAATACGCCTGCTCTATTTAACACTGTTGCTGTTATAATCCGCTTCACGGTTTCACCCCCACCATTTCATGAAGTCCTTTTCCAGGAGCAACCATCGGATACACATTTTCTTTTGGTGCTACGAAGAAGTTCATTAACACTGGACCATCCGTCTCCATCGCTTCTTTTAATACAGCGTGTGCCTCTTCTTCAGTCGTTGCTTGAAGCCCTTTAATACCATAAGCTTCCGCTAGTTTCATAAAGTCTGGCTGATTCGGAATCAGTGAATGAGAATAGCGCTCTTCATAGAAGATTTCTTGCCACTGACGAACCATTCCAAGAGAATGATTGTTTAATATAACCACTTTCACAGGTAGATTAAGCTCATGAATGACACCTAATTCTTGAAGCGTCATCTGGAAGCCACCATCTCCAACAACTGCTACAACTGTTTTATCTTTATTTGCCAGCTGTGCACCAATGGCAGAAGGTAAACCAAACCCCATTGTTCCCAAACCGCCCGAAGTTACCCATCGGTCTGGATTGTTGAACGTATAGTATTGAGCAACCCACATTTGATGCTGACCTACGTCTGTTGTCACTACGGCATCTCCATCCGTATATTGATGCAGTAGCTCAATCACTTTTTGAGGCTTTAACACTTCTGAAGAGTTCTCATACCATAAAGGATATTCTTGTTTCCACCCAGCTAATTTCTCATGCCATTTCGTATAATCTCCTGTTTCGCCATCTTGTAAAAGAAGCTGTGACAGCACTTCTTTTGCGTCTCCCACGATTGGGATTTTCGTTGGTACATTTTTACCGATTTCAGCGGGATCGATATCAATGTGTGCAATTTTAGCATTTGGTGCAAAGTGCTTTAAATTGCCTGTTACACGATCATCAAAGCGAGCTCCGATACTGATGAGAAGATCACTCTCATAAATCGCCATGTTTGCTGTGTACGTGCCGTGCATGCCGGCCATTCCTAAATGAAGCGGATGATCCGCCGGAAAACAGCCTAAGCCTAGCAGCGTGTTCACAACAGGAATGTTTTGCTGTTCTGCATAATTTTTTAATTCTTCTGAACCTTTACTTAACAATACACCCGCGCCTGCTAAAATAACTGGCTTTTTAGCAGCTGTTACCGCTTCGGCTAATTTCTTAACCTGCAGCTGGTTTGGCGTGTATGTAGGCTGATAGCCAGGTAAGTTAACCTCACCTTCATAGCTGAATTCGCCATCTCCTTGCGCCATGTCTTTTGGGATATCAATTAATACTGGACCAGGTCTTCCCGTTGTTGCAATGTGAAATGCTTCTTTAATGATTCTTGGCAAATCACTGACTTTACGTACTTGATAGCTGTGCTTGGTAATCGGCATTGTAATTCCCAATACGTCGGCTTCTTGGAACGCATCTGAACCAATTACACTTGACGCTACTTGCCCCGTAAATACAACTAAAGGAAGTGAGTCAATCATTGCATCTGCCAAACCAGTTACAATGTTTGTAGCACCAGGTCCACTTGTAGCAATGACAACACCAGGCTTACCAGAAATTCTCGCATACCCTTCGGCTGCGTGAATCCCACCCTGCTCATGACGAGCAAGTACATGAAACATTCCTGAGCCGTAAAGCTTATCATAAATTGGTAAGACAGCTCCTCCTGGGTAACCGAAAATGACGTCAACATTTTCTCTTCTTAGAGATTCAATCAACATGTCAGATCCATTCATTTGTTTCCCAATGCTTGCTGGCTCTTTTGTTTGCATATTGGCTCCCACTTTTTCTCATCCTTTCGTTTTCTTAATAAAAAGAAAAAAAGACTCTCCACCCCTGACAAAGACCCACTTTATTAAGATAGGTCAAGGGGCGAAAAGTCTTTTGTACTTTACGCGGTACCACCCTCATTTGTAGTCACGAAGACTACCTCATGAATGTATAAACATTCGTTTTGATAACGAGTGTGTTGGAATAACACTCGGCCACCCTTACTCAATTCAGGATGACACTCTGAGGTGAGTTCACTTTGATCTGGTAACGTCGGCTTCCAGCAACCCGACTCTCTGTTGATACCAAACTATCAAAACTACTTATCCTCTTCAACGTTTTAATTCATTATTTCATCTCTCTGTTATTCTCAGGTTTCCACTTTCAAACAACAGAGAAAACTAACGTTTTCAACTAATTAAAATTTTTAGAAAACTTATATTTGAGGACTATCTTACGCCCATTTTTATACATAGTCAACCGTTTTTTGAATATTTTTTAGATAATTTAGACTAAACAGAATTTTTGGATACGCTTTCATCGTTGAGACTCTAAGGATGAGATGACTTTAAAAAAGTTTTTCTATCGAGTTCATTTGTACTTCTTAGGAGAACAAAACAAAAAGCCTACTTTTTTATCTTAAGATAAAAAGTAGGCTTTTTGGACGTCCCAGGAGAGATTCGAACTCCCGACCGACGGCTTAGAAGGCCGTTGCTCTATCCTGCTGAGCTACTGGGACATATTACTAAATTGTTTCAAAGACATTTTTAATTATATTTAAATATAATTAAAAAGTCAACGTTTTTTTAAAAAATAAATGAGAAGAGAGGAGAAATTTTCTCTTCTCATTTATTTTATTTATTTTTTAAGCAAGCGTGCACGTCAGCTGCATGCTAGGAATACGATCACCACTTATATCATAAAACTGAACGGTTGCTTCATTATCTTCAACCTCAAGTATAGCATACGTGCGCTCTTTTCTCATACGCGGCAGTAAAATACTTCCGGGATTAATAAACAATACGCCGTCCATTACTTCTGCCCCTGCAACGTGAGAGTGACCGAAGCATGCGACATTTGCCCCTACTTCCCTTGCCTTGTAGTGAAGATTCATCATTGACATTTTGACGTTATATAAATGACCGTGTGTTACCAAACATGTAGCTTCTCCCACTTTTTCAACGCGATCGTTGACATAGGATGCATCGTAATCACAATTTCCACGAACGCTTAAAAAGTTCGCCATTTCTTTACTATTTTGCAAAAGTTCTGAGTCACCACAGTGTATCATTTTATCTACATCTGCATGTCTCTCCTTAATTACGATTAACTCATCTTGTAATCCGTGGCTATCGCTTACAATCAATAGTTTCACACGTCATCACTCCTTTAAAATTGGGCATCAATCAGTGGTTCAAGCTTTTTTAGTGCGTTTGCTCGGTGGCTAATTGTGTTCTTTTCTTCTTTCGTCAATTCCGCCATTGCACGCTTCCACCGTTCGATATAGAAGATTGGATCATAGCCAAAGCCATTTTCTCCTCTTTTCTCTTCCAAGATATATCCTTCACACGTTCCGTCTACTGTAATCGTGTCTTTTCCTGGTACAGAAAGAGCCAGCGTACAATGAAACCTTGCAGTTCGCTCAGCAAACGGCACACCGCTCAACTTTTCTAGTACCTTCTCTATATTAGCATTATCATCCTTTTGTTCGCCAGCATATCGCGCTGAATACACGCCCGGTTCCCCATTTAACGCATCAATAGATAAACCAGAATCATCCGCTATAACGGCAGTATGTAATGTATGTGAGATTGCTTCAGCTTTTAAAATGGCGTTTTCAGCAAAAGTTGTTCCCGTTTCTTCAACATCAGCAATCTCAGGAAAATCTAGCAACGACTTAACTTCAATGCCTTTAGAAGAAAAAAGTGTTTTAAAATCTTTTACTTTCCCTGCATTCTTTGTTGCAATAATGACTTCTCGACCCATCTTAATCTCCTCCACATCTAATGTTAACAGCTTTGCTTAGAGCGATTGAAGCACTTGTTTTTGCGCTTCAATAAGATGCTTAATTCCGCTTTCCCCCAACGAAATTAATTCATTAAGCTCTTGTTTAGAAAACGTTGCTTCTTCACCTGTTCCCTGCAGCTCAACAAATTTACCTTGCCCTGTCATAATAATGTTCATATCAACTTCTGCAGTTGAGTCTTCTTCGTAATTCAAATCTAGAATAGCACCATGTTCACGGTGCATTCCAACAGACGTAGCGGCTAAATAATCTGTAATTGGCATTTCCTTCATTCTTTCTTCTTTAAGCAGCTTTTCAAAAGCAAGCGTCATTGCGACAAACGCTCCGGTAATGGATGCTGTGCGCGTTCCCCCATCAGCTTGAATAACATCACAATCAATCCAGATTGTTTTTTCGCCAACTTTATCTAAATCTACAACCGCGCGGAGAGCACGCCCAATTAAACGCTGAATTTCCATTGTACGCCCCGTCACTTTTCCTTTAGTAGATTCACGGATATTTCGCTGTTGCGTTGCTCTCGGAAGCATAGAATATTCAGCTGTAATCCAACCTTTTCCTTGACCACGCATAAAAGGCGGTACTCGATCATCAATGCTTGCTGTACAAATTACTTTTGTATCCCCTACAGATATTAATACAGAACCTTCAGGATGCTTTAAGTAGTCCGTTTTAATCGTAACCGGACGCATTTCCTTTTGATTTCGACCATCATTGCGCATACATTCTCCTCCTTAAATATAGTTTTTTATATGTATCATTTCGTATGAACGCTGTAAAGCACAACACCTTTCATTATATACCTATATCATTAACAAGCATACCTATCGAATAAGAAAAGAGTTTGGGACATAACAAAATGATTGCTTCTAAAAGACGAACACTATAGCTGTTCCCATCTCTTTGATTTGTCTCAACTCGTTCGTTCCATTGCGCTGCGGGATCTCCGTTTTCCCTCTCTTTCCCGCAGGAGTCGAGTGTCCTACGCTCCATTCCACCCTGTTTCCAACATTGTTTTCACAATCAACCAAAAAACCTGAACGATTAAAAGTTATGAACTCTCAATCGTTCAGGTATAGTAGAGGCTGAACTACTTACGTCTCAGTCTCCTTCTTATGTTTATCATCAATATAGTGAAAAACCTTTTTAGAAACTTTTTGTATTCACATTTTTCGGTCGAGACACCGGTTCAGTTAATTTTTTCCCTTCTTCATTCGTTAACGTCTTCTTACCGTCCACTTTAATCGCAACGCTTTCAACACCTGTTTGCTCTGTCAATGAAAGGACAAGTGAATCTAGTACTTGTTGAGATACTTTGCTTCCTTTCAGATTACCAAAAATATTTTCATTGAACGTTAACGTTAGCTCACCGTCCGCGTATTTCGGCTTAGATACAAGCTGCGCATCTGGATTAAAGTCTGTAACAAGCCCTGAAGAAGCTGATGGGCCTTCCACTAATTCATTAACAATAGCTGTATACATATCGCTTTCATTCACCTTGATTCGTTTCGTAACAGGAACGTAGTACGTGTGCTTCCCGTTTTGAGCTAAATAATAAACCGTAGCCGGCTTTGTTTGAGTAATATTCACAACACCTGAATTATCAAAGTTAATACCATCCGCTCTGCTTAATCCTTCGCTAATCGGCGTGTTATTAACTGGCATTGTATCTTTATCATAGCCATTAATACGAAGCTTAACTTTTTCTACCCCGTCAAACTGAGTAAGTGTCCAGGTAATTGCTTGTAAAATACGAAGTTCATCTTCTTTTTTATAGTTGGCAAACTCAGGTGAAAAATCAGCAATCATCGTTCCGTCTTTTTCTAATTTCGTTCCTAACACGCGAGTATCCGCTGGCAACACCGCTCGGAAACCATCTGGCAAGAGATTTGAAACTTCTCCACCTTCAATTAAATACTCAAGCGATTGTTTCGCAACACCTTTTTCATTCGGCATAGTTAATGTTTGAGGCACAACGTAGCCGTTTTTATCAATCAAATAAACTTCTGTTTTATTTTCAGCTTTAGACTTTGCTGCTTCTTTCTTCTGATTGCTTCCTTCTTTTGCTACTTTACCTTCAGTTTCCAATGCTTTTTCATCTTTAACGTAGGTGACATCTTTTGGTGGATCAATTTCTGCCGTTTTTTCACCGCCAAACATCCCACATCCCGATAATAGTACCGATGTAGCTACCACTGCTGACACCATGATAAGATTTGTCTTTTTAGACATTTCTTCCCCTCCTCAGACGGTTTGTACTATTATGTATACGAGCCTTTTTTTATTTTAGACCGAAGGAATTTATTTTTTCATACGAAAGGAGCAGCGACCTCTCACTGCTCCTTTTGTGTAGATTATAAAACAATATGATTTACGTTATACACCGGATGCTCAAACCACTTCGATGCAATAGATTGAAAAAGTTCAACTGATCCTGTTGTGAAGAATTGATGCTCAGGTAATTCACCGTTTGATGCTAGTAAATTACTATAAGATAAGATAGCGCTCACCTCAATAGCTGTCTCTTCACCAGAGCTTATCAGCTGGACACCACTTCCAATTACCTGTTGAATAACGGGTCGTAACAGTGGGTAGTGAGTACATCCCAAAATCAACGTATCAATATCCGTGTTAGTCAACGGCTTTAGCGTTTCCTTTACAATCTGTAAAGCCTCGTCACTTTCATAATTACCGCTCTCGACTAACGGTACAAATAGTGGACAGGCTAGATTATCTACTTCTACTCGATTATGCAAAGCTTTAAGAGCATGTGTATACGCCTGACTCTTGACCGTACCGTTTGTCCCTATGACACCTATTTTGTGATTTTTCGTCACTTTAAGCGCTGCACGAGAACCAGGTTGAATGACTCCAAGTACAGGAATATCTAACTGCTGCTGAATCTCCTCAAGTACAACAGCCGTGGCTGTATTACAGGCAATGACGAGCATCTTTATATTACGCTCTACTAAATAGTTCGTCATCTCCCAAGTAAAAGCTTTCACTTCTTCACTGGGTCGGGGCCCGTATGGACAGCGAGCTGTGTCTCCGATATACATAATCTGTTCTTTCGGAAGCTGTCTCATAATCTCTTTCGCAACGGTTAATCCACCTACACCTGAATCAATAACACCTATTGGTCTACTCACAAAAATCGCCTCATTTTTCTTTCATTTCATCATGTAATCTCTTTAATTTACCTTGAAGATCTTTTATTTCCTCTTCTGAGAAGTCACTTAGTACACCTTCTAGATAACCTCTTCTTTTATAAATTACTTCTTCAATAATCCGCTCTCCTTCTGGAAGCAGATGGATACGAACAACTCGTCTATCTTTTGGATCTTTTACTCTCATCACCAATTTGTTCTTTTCCATACGATCTACTAAATCAGTTGTGGTACTGCAGGCTAAATAAATTCGATTAGACAAATCACCGATTGTCATATCACCACGCTCAAACAACCACTGCAATGCAATAAATTGGGGCGGAGTAATCGAGTACTGCCCCAAAATTTCTCTACCTTTTTGTTTAATGATTGCTTCAATATGTCGAAGCGACCTTTCCAACTCTGCTACCATGCTTTCATCTTGATCTCGCAATCATATACCACCTTTCTAACTTTCTAAGGAATTCACCTTATTTCTATTTTTATTTAAACGCATAGCGCCCTACGTACCTTCGTAACTATCATGTTTATTGTCCTCTTTTTCACGCTCTTTTTCAAGCTAGAACTTAAACGGCTGCCTAAAATCTAACCTTTCGTTTAGATAACTAAAAAAGAAGCTCAGGAATTGAGCTTCTTTAAAAGAATAGATCTAAGATGAAATACGCAATTGCTGCTAACGTAGCGGAGATTGGTAACGTAATAACCCATGTAATTAACATGCGCTGTGCCGTCCCCCATTTAACACCTTTAATACGATGAGCTGAACCAACACCAAGAATTGATGATGAAATAACATGCGTCGTACTAACTGGTAGGTGAATAAACGTCGCTCCAAAAATAATCGCAGCACCTGTTAAGTCTGCCGCTACACCGTTAACCGGACGAATTTTCATAATCTTACCACCAACTGTTTTAATGATTTTCCAACCACCAACTGATGTTCCAATTCCCATTGCTAATGCACAAGAGAGCTGTACCCACCACTGAATATCAGTTGAGCTCTGCATATTGTTTGCAATTAAGGCCATTGTAATAATCCCCATCGCCTTTTGAGCATCGTTCGTTCCGTGAGTGTAAGATTGTAATGCCGCTGTTAAGATTTGAACATGACGAAACTGCTTGTTAGTCTTAGATAAATTACTATTATGTTTAAAGACTAGCTTTATGATGGTATATACAATATAACCAACAACAAAAGCAAGGATTGGTGAGATGATAAGAGCTTGAATAATTTTGATAAAACCGCCATAGTTTAATGCACCAAATCCCGCTGCTGCAATGGCAGCTCCCGCAATTGCACCGATGATAGCATGTGACGAACTACTTGGTATTCCGTAATACCACGTAATTAAATTCCATGCAATCGCAGCGATTAACGCAGCTAGTATTACAACTGATCCATTTTGAAGTGTAAATGGATCAACGATATCTTTTGTAATTGTTTTTGCAACTCCTGTAAAAGTCATTGCTCCTATAAAATTCATTGTTGCCGCCATAATAATTGCATGTCTAGGCTTTAACGCTTTGGTTGAAACAGACGTAGCAATTGCATTTGCTGTATCATGAAAGCCATTGATAAAATCAAAGGCAAGCGCTCCAACGACAACAAGGATAGTTAAAAGTAACAGTGAATCCAATTTTATTGCCCCTTTACGCGTTCTTCATGATAACTGTCTCTAAATTATTAGCAACAGTTTGACAGTAATCTGCCACCTCTTCTAATATTTCATAAATTTCTTTATACTGTATTACTTGAATTGGATCTTTACATGTAGAAAATAATTGCTTCAACGCTCTTCTATATAAAATATCGCATTGCGACTCATATTCTTTAATTTTAATTGCATGTGCACTGATTTGAGATAATTTCTTTTCAGATAAAAGATTAATTGTTAGTAAAATTTCAGCTGCACAACTTTGAATATTCTTCACAAATTCTTTTACATACTCATCAAATTTTGCAATTGAGTAAATTTCCAGCATAGCTGCAAAGTTATCAATACCGTCTAATACGTCATCTAGACTCATCGCTAATTGTAAAATATCCTCACGTTCAATCGGTGTGATAAATGCTTTATTCAGTTCTGTAATTACTGTATGAACATATTGGTCACCTTTTGATTCGTATGCTTTTAATACATTAGCGAATTCTTTTAAATCTGATACATTGTTTAATTCAAAGTTGCCTAAAAAGTCAGCTGAGTCTTTTAGGTTTTGAGCAATATCAAGCAACATTTCAGAAAATTTGTCTTTTTTCCTTTTAATCACGGTAAAGCCTCCATCCAATTTATTAACCTTTATAAGGACTCGTTATGTATTTTTTCAGTCCCTATTTTAAGTAAGCTTTCATCGTAGATTATATCTCTTTACATCGTTCGACAAAAACTTAGCTTTTTCACTGAAATTTTTAATACCAAAACAAAAATTACTCCTATTATGAACGAATGTCAATATGTTTTCAGACGAATTGTAAAGACCCCACTTTACAATCTTATTTTCTTATTATATAAACCCTTGTTGTATCAAGGGTTACCAAGCAGTTGGGTAATATTGGGGTTTACAAACTTTTAACATTTTTATTTATTCTGAAAATTAAATCAAAACAAAGAAGAAGGGGAATACTTAAATTCTCCCCCTCTTTTTTCTTATTTAATTGTTATTTTGGGCTAAATATATTTTTTACCTTTGGCGTAACATCATGACTACCTTTTTTTACATCCTCAACCATCATAGCTACTAGTAAATGTGGTGACTCAGTATCTACCGCTACAAACCAACCATTTTCTTTTCCTTTCTCACCTTGAGAAAGTTTCAATTCTGCTGTACCAGTTTTTCCAGCAAGCGTTAAGTTACTTATTTTCGCTTCTTTCGCTGTCCCATTAGGATCTTCAATAACGCCAATTAAGCTTTCTTTGATCTTTAAAGCTGCTTCACTACTCATTACGTCCTCTTTCCAAAACTCAGGCTCTGTTTCCTCATTCATAACAAGCTTTGGTTTAATCATATTCCCATCGTTTACAATAGACGAATATACAGATGCTAGATGAAGAGGACTAACCTGCACTTCTCCTTGTCCATATGCTGAATTTGCTAAGAGAAGTTCAGAGTCTATAGAATTGCTTTGTGAAATTTTAGACGTTTGAAACGGAAACTCGATTGGTAACTTTTCGTTAAAACCAAACTTCTTGCTACCTTGCTCAAACGCTTTTACTCCTAATTCCGTTATTGCTTGGGCAAAATAAATATTATCTGATGTGACAAGCGCATCTCGAAAATTGACGTTAGGTTGATTGCCTACACGCGTGACATAAAAATCGCCCCAACTGCTATCTTTTTGCCATTTATCACCGATTGTTCTCTTTTCATTCAAATCAAACTTCTCACTGTCAGCAATCAATGCTGCCGATAGTAATTTAAATGTAGAGCCAGGTGAATATGTTTTGTTAAAACGGTTCAGTAACGGCTTAGCTGCGTCGTTAGACAGTTTACTGTACTCTGTAGATGTAATTCCTAAAGAAAAATGGTTTGGATTAAAAGAAGGTGCACTAACCATTCCTAATACATCTCCTGTTGTAGGATGAATCGCAACCCCGAGCCCCTTTTCATCTTTTACTTGTTCATATAGCTTTTTCTGCATTGCTACATCTACTGTCAGCTGCACATTTTTTCCGTTTTCAGCTTCCTTACTCGCAATTTCTTTCTTTACGTTACCATCAGAACCCACAATCGAAATTACTGCTCCATCTTTGGCACGCAGCGTCTCTTCGTATTGAGCTTCTATACCAATTAAACCAGCGCTAGACTGGGAGTTGTATCCTTCACCCTTATGTTGTTTCAAAAACTCTGCCGTCACAGGGGCTACATAACCTACTAAGTGTGCACACGCTTCAGCACATGGATAAACACGTGCAGGTACATTATTAATTTGAACTCCTTCAATGCCTAGAAGCTGCTCTTCCCCTTTTAAAGCTTCATCTTCTGTCATTGTTTTGATTGGCACGAACTGATCTTCTTTTACCCATGAAGCATTAAGCGCCTTATCTATTTCTTCAGTGGATATATTTAAAAGCTTGCTTAAGCTCTCTTTATTCTCATCCATCTTCGCCTTGAATTTTACTGGTACAATGCCTACTTGAGAAGCATTTCCATTCTGAGCTAAATAACTTCCAGAACGATCGGTAATCTCTCCTCGCTCAGCTCGCAATGTTTTAACGCTTACTTCATCTCCGTCCGTCATTCCCTCAAAAATCATGCTGGGTTTCCAAGATACGCTCCACTTGTTTTTATCATCAACTTTTTCTTCAACCCATAGCGCGTTTTCTTTAAAAGAAACTTTCCCAGCTGCCGTGTCCATACTTACTTCAAACGGTAAAGAAATTTCATTATTTTCTGGCTTTCCCTCAGATTTTATGGCCTTTACTTTTAATTTCTTTACCTCAGCTCCGCCATAAATATTTTGATATCTAGCTACAAACTCATCTTTTGTCACATCTTTTTTAGCTTCTTGAGATAGATAAGAATACATGTCTTCAAACTTTTGATCATTCCAAAGCTTCACATATTGTTCAAAGCGATCGCTCGCTGCTTCTTCATTTGAACAGCCCGCTATAATCATGATTAACATCATCAAACAAAACAAGCTCAATTTTTTCATCTATTCATCCCCTTTAATTGTACGTTTTTCCTGCAATATTAAATTTTACATATATATTCCCAATTTAAGCAACTCTTTTCGTCCATTTGTTATACATCATACACATATGATTGTTTTCGACAAAAAATCAAGATATTTTGCGAATTTTTTTTGAACAATTTGTGAATATTTTGTGTCTATTTTGTTAATCATTTGATATAATAAGTGTAAGAAGTTGTAAACAGGAGGCGATTAAAGTGAAAAAGTTCTTACAGTTTTACTTTTTATTTAGTTCTCTGTTCTGTTTTGGAAGCGTTTTCGTTTTATTCCTCGTAAAAGAATATTATTTCGCACCTTTGTTCTTAACATTAGGATGCTTAAATATCTTCTTATTCAAAGTCTATATCCAGCAAACTAAAAAAGTCGATCAAGCTGTTCCTACTAAACCAAAACCAACAACCTAAAAAGCCGCTCATTTGAGTCGGCTTTTTTAAAATTTTTATTTTGACTTCCTTTATGATAAATAGACGAGATCTTGCTTCTTTAGAGAACTCCTTCATTTTATTATCCTATTAACACAAAAAACTCTCACCTAAAATAGGTAGAAGCTTTCCATTCAGTAATCCGCTGGTCCTCAAAATACCAAGCCATCCATTTCATTACCTTGAAATATATCAAATTATTCCGATTTGCCAACTATGATTAATGAGATTTTTCAACCTTTTTCCATTTAAAAATCTTGTTTAACATTCCATAAATCATCTTCGACTCTTTCGTTAATAATGGTCCGAGAATGGCTAGAATGAGTACATATAAAGCTGCGAATGGTTGTAAAATTGAAGCCAGTCCACCCGCTATTCCAATATTAGCCATAATAATTGAGAATTCCCCACGTGAAACAATCGTTAATCCAATATTCGTTGATGCTTTATGAGATAATCCGCTTTTACGACCAGCTATCATACCGGCTGTGAAGTTTCCGATGATGGTTAAGATAACCGCACCGATTGCTAACCATGCTGCATCTAATAGCGTTAAAGGATCAATGCTTAATCCAAAGCTAAAGAAGAAAATCGCTCCAAAGAAATCTCTAAATGGAATGACTAAGTGCTCAATGCGATCGCGATGCTCCGTTTCTGAAAACACTAGACCTAACAGCAATGCTCCGATTGCTTCTGCAACGTGAATTGTTTCTGAGAATCCAGCAACAAAAAACAGTGTTGCAAACACAACAATAATAAAAATTTCATTTGAAGAAATGTTTAACAATTTGTTGAGTAGAGGCGTTGCTTTGCGAGCAATGATAAAGAACAACAACATATAACCAAACGCAATTAAAACCGATACGACAGAGCTCCAGATGGACGTGTGGTCACCAAGTACAAGCCCTGATACGACGGATAAATAGACTGCTAGGAAAATATCCTCAAACATAATAATTCCTAGAATAAGTTCAGTTTCAGGGTTAGCCGTTCGCTTTAAGTCAACCAGAACTTTAGCAACAATTGCGCTTGAAGAAATCGTAATAATACCAGCCATAATGAGTACTTCTAAAAGAGGATAACCTGTCAAGTACCCATACAACAAACCAAGACTAAAGTTAATTAAGATATAAATGGAACCACCAACAGCGATAGAACGCCCCGATTTAATTAACTTTCCGACTGAAAATTCCAAGCCCAAGTAGAAGAGAAGGAATAGCACCCCAATTCTGCCCATAAAAGAGATAATTTCTTCACTTTCAATAAACTTAAAGCTTAGGGCTCCAAATTCCGGAGCATGTGGTCCTACTGCCATTCCTAATAAGATTAAAAATGGAATAATAGTAAATTTTAATTTATTTGCCAAAACAGCAGCCACTGCCACCAATACTAGCGCTGTTCCAACTTCAAAAACTAAATGATCCATAGATTAAGCGCTACCTCCTTTTGAAAGAAGCTCTGTAATTAACCGTTTCAAGTTGCCTCTCTCACCAGAAATAACGAGCGTGTCTCCTTCTTCAATAACAGTATCTGGACCAGGACTAGAAAGCTTTGTTTTGGGTCCTTTCATAATGGCGACGATTGTTACATCATAATTACTACGAACGTCTATATCGCCGATAGTTTTATTATGAGCTTTGGCGCCCGATTCAACTTTATACCATTCGATGATGAGGTCATTAAAAGCCACTTCGATTGTTTCCATTGCCTTTGGCTTATAAATCATGCCTCCTAAAATGGCAGCCAACTGTCTGGCTTCTGTATCGTTAAGCGTAATATCAAAAGCACTTTCTTCCAAGTCTCTTTTATCAAAATAATATACTTCACGACGACCGTCATCATGAAGAATAATAACAATACGATTTCCTTCCTGTGTATCAATTTCAAATTTTCTGCCGATACCTGGAAGCTCAGATTCTCTAACAACCATGCATGAACAACTCCTATAACATAATGATTTTTTGATAGTTACTCATCTTAATCTCGTGTAAATCTAATAAAGTGTATATGGGAAATTATAGTTTTATAGGGTAACGTTTAATACATAAAAGTTTGCACAACAAATAACCTTATTAAACGTTAATTTTTTATAAGGTAAACGTAGGATTTTAATTGTTGAATAGTTAGAGGTAATTTGTTTGAAATTGTTTTGCATAAATAAAGGGTTGTCGGAGAGCAAATAACTCTTTTTGACTTTCATATATTAGAGGTTGTTCAACTTGTGTTACTGACAAAACAGGTGCGTATCCCGTTTCGAACGATATATTAAAATGCTTGGTAACGAGCTTTACGCCAGTTGAATGCTGTACACTTTCTGTAGGATGATTTAATGCTACAGTATCAACAGTGGCATGTTGTTGTGTACCATCGTTTAATGAAACTGGCAAATTACCTAAAGGTAAAGCAAGCAGCATGAAAAACATAATTAAAAACCAAACTCTTCTCATATTTGCACCTCCTTTTATCTAAAGTAGAGAAAATCTCTCTCACTTTTTATTATACGGAGAATGCGTTTTGTATTCAAGCGATAAGTTTCATTTATGTATATTTTTATTTATTTTAATTTTTTCTAATGATACATTCTAAACACTAACAAAAAGCGGGTTCCCAACAGGGATACCCCGCTCATGTTATAATTCAAGTTCCCCCATACGAAGGAGTTCGACAACTGCTTGAGAACGCCCCTTAACTCCAAGCTTTTGCATCGCATTTGAAATGTGATTGCGCACTGTTTTTTCGCTAATGAATAGTTCACTCGCGATTTCTTTTGTTGTTTTGTCTTGTACTAGAAGCTCAAATACTTCTCTTTCACGCTTTGTCAGCAGTGGTTTAGGTTGAAACTCTTTTTCTTTCAATATAACCCTCCTTGCCTGATCCTGAGTTGAACTATCGGATGGGTGTAAATTTAGTCACCATATCTTATGTAGGAAGCAATAAATGGGTTACTGCATTCTAAATTTTTTCAAAATAAAAAGAGCTCCACAGCTGCAAAAGCCGTGGAGCTCTTTTGTAATTATACTTGATCGCTACCGAAGAAGTTACGGAATGCCTGAATCGTTGTGTCTCGGTTAAGCGCTGCAATTGATGTTGTTAATGGAATACCCTTTGGACAAGACTGCACGCAGTTTTGTGAGTTACCGCAGTTTGCAAGGCCTCCATCCCCCATAATTGCTTCTAGTCTTTCTCCTTTATTCATAGCACCAGTTGGGTGAGCATTAAATAATCTTACTTGAGAAAGTGGTGCTGGTCCGATGAAGTTTGATTTATCGTTAACGTTTGGACATGCTTCTAAACAAACTCCACACGTCATACATTTTGAAAGTTCATATGCCCATTGACGCTTTTTCTCAGGCATGCGAGGCCCCGGTCCTAAGTCGTATGTTCCATCGATTGGAACCCACGCTTTTACTTTCTTTAATGAATCAAACATTCTGCTTCGGTCAACTTGTAAGTCACGAACAACAGGAAATGTCTTCATTGGCTGAAGTTGAATCGGCTGTTCTAACTTATCTACTAGAGCGGTACAAGATTGACGGGGCTTGCCGTTAATGACCATTGAACATGCTCCACAAACTTCTTCTAAGCAGTTCATATCCCAGTTAATAGGTGTTGTTTCATTACCGTTTGCATCAACAGGGTTACGGCGGATTTCCATTAGCGCAGAAATCACGTTCATATTAGGGCGATAAGGTATCTCAAATTCTTGATTATAAGGAGCTGTCTCAGGCGAATCTTGACGAGTAATAACAAAACGAACTGTTTTTTGTGCCGTTTGTTGTGCACTCATTTAACGAACCCCCTCTTGTTGTTTTTTCGTTGCTTTTTTCTCATCTTTTTTCTTTGTATAGTCACGTTTACGTGGCTTAATTAATGACACATCTACTTCTTCATAATGGAAAGCTGGTGCCTTTTTCTTATCAACAAACTGAGCCATTGTTGTTTTTAAGAATTCTTCATCGTTACGATCTGGGAATTCAGGCTTATAGTGAGCCCCACGGCTTTCGTTACGATTGTATGCACCTAGCGTCACTACGCGAGAAAGCTGAAGCATATTTTGAAGCTGACGAGTAAACGTTGCCCCTTGGTTACTCCACTTCGCTGTGTCGTTAATATTAATACGATCATAGCGTTCAATAAGCTCTTGAATTTTCTCATCTGTTTGTAACAGCTTGTCATTATAACGTACAACTGTCACGTTGTCAGTCATCCATTCTCCTAACTCTTTATGAAGAATATACGCATTTTCTGTTCCATCCATTGACATAATACTTTGCCATTTTTCTTCTTCCTGCTTCACATGTTGATCATATAGGCTTGTTGGTAGAGCATCGGCACTTTTCTCTAAGCCATTAATGTAATCAACCGCTTTTGGCCCAGCGACCATACCGCCATAAATAGCTGATAGAAGTGAATTAGCACCTAGACGGTTTGCACCGTGCTGGGAGTAATCACACTCACCTGCTGCAAACAGACCAGGAATATTTGTCATTTGATCATAATCTACCCACAATCCGCCCATTGAATAGTGAACAGCTGGGAAGATTTTCATTGGTACTTTACGTGGGTCGTCTCCCATGAATTTTTCATAAATTTCAATGATTCCACCAAGCTTGATATCAAGCTCTTTTGGATCTTTGTGAGAAAGGTCTAAGTAAACCATGTTTTCGCCGTTAATACCAAGCTTTTGCGCTACGCATACATCAAATATTTCACGTGTTGCAATATCACGAGGTACCAAGTTACCGTAAGCAGGATATTTCTCCTCTAAGAAGTACCAAGGCTTACCATCTTTATATGTCCAAACACGTCCGCCTTCACCACGAGCAGATTCGCTCATTAAGCGAAGCTTATCGTCTCCAGGAATGGCTGTTGGATGAATTTGAATAAACTCCCCATTTGAATAGTAAGCTCCTTGTTGATACACAATGGATGCTGCTGAACCAGTATTAATAACTGAATTCGTTGATTTTCCGAAAATAATACCAGGTCCACCTGTGGCCATAATTACCGCATCTGCAGGGAATGTTTTAATTTCCATAGACTTCAAATCTTGTGCGGTAATTCCACGACAGGTACGCTTATCATCTAATACTGCTCCTAAGAATTCCCAACCTTCATACTTTGTTACGAGCCCTGCTACTTCATAGCGACGAACTTGTTCATCTAATGCATACAGAAGCTGCTGCCCTGTTGTTGCGCCTGCAAACGCAGTTCTGTGATGCTGTGTTCCTCCGAATCGTCTGAAGTCTAACAAACCTTCAGGAGTACGGTTAAACATAACACCCATACGGTCCAATAAATGAATAATGCCTGGGGCAGCTTCACACATTGCTTTTACTGGAGGTTGATTGGCTAAAAAGTCTCCGCCGTATACCGTATCGTCAAAGTGTTCCCACGGTGAATCTCCTTCACCTTTTGTATTTACAGCTCCGTTAATACCACCTTGAGCGCAAACTGAGTGAGATCTCTTCACTGGAACTAATGAAAACAAATCAACTTGTTTGCCAGACTCAGCAATTTTAATTGTTGCCATTAAGCCCGCTAAGCCGCCACCAACAACAATAATTCTTCCTTTACTCATCGTAACCTCACTCCTTTAAAACGTAATTTTATGCAAATGCGAATAGTGTACGTACACCTACAAATGTTAATGCGAAGAAAATCGCTAATGTTACATATGTTGAAATTCGTTGAGAGCGAGGTGTTACAGTTAACCCCCAGCTAACGCCAAATGACCATAATCCATTAGCAAAATGGAAAATCGTTGACACAACACCAACAATATAAAATACCATCATACCAGGATTACTTAAAATATCTTGCATCATATTAAAGTCTACTTTTTGACCAAGCGCAGCTTGAATACGTGTTTCCCAAACATGCCATGTAATGAAAATAAGCGTTACAACGCCAGATACACGTTGTAAGACAAACATCCAGTTACGGAAGAAACCGTATCTGCTTACACTCGTTTTGGCAGTAAACGCAATATACAAGCCATAGATAGCATGAAATAGAATAGGTAAGAAGATAATAAAGATTTCAAGTGCGTAGCGAAAAGGTAAGCTCTCCATAAAATGAGCTGCTTGATTAAACGCTTCTTCTCCCTTTGTTGCAAAGTGGTTGACAACCAGATGTTGGACTAAAAATATGCCTACTGGTATGACACCTAGTAAAGAATGTAGTTTGCGATACTGAAACTCTTTGTTCGCTGCCATGTGCGTAATACCCCCCTTAGTTAGATAAACAATGTTAGTGAAAACAAAGCTCCCGAATAAAATAAATAGATTGATACAACAGAAAATGAAAACCTTTGCATTCTCTATTAAAATATGTGACACATCAATTTTACTCCCATCAACATAGAGCGTCAAGATAAGATATTTAAATCTTCATTAAAATATAAATTTATAAAAAATTAAGTTTGTTAACGCTTACTAAGTTGATGTTATAGGATTTTATATTTTTTACACTTCTTATTGTACACCTTTATGTAACCGTTTTCCACAAAAGATTGCGACTTCCTATAAAAGGATATTCATTTTATTGTACAATAATTTTTTACGTGTTTCGAAAAGTTATAGATGCAACAACCATCTCATGGACTTTGCTTGATTTATTTTTAAAAATAGATGAGAGAACTGCTCAATTTGTATATAATAGATGTAAAGAAAGAGGGGAAAAAATGAGCAATCAACAAACTGAAACGCAGCAAGAAATCGTTGAAAGTGAAGAAATCAATCAAACCGATACTCCACAAGCACCTACAACTCCTTATTTTGGATACAGCTTACTTCGAGACGTGCTAATTCCAGAGCTTCTTAGCAATGATACGAATGAAATCTCGTACTGGGCAGGAAAACGGTTAGCACGAAAATTTCCACTTTCCTCTATTGAAGAGATTAGCGGCTTTTTTGTGAAAGCTGGCTGGGGACAATTAACCATTTTAAAAACTGAAAAATATAACATTGAAATGGAATTAACAGGTGAAGTTGTCAAACGAAGATTTACTGAGTATCCCAATTCATCTTTCCATCTTGAAGCTGGCTTTGTTGCTGAACAAGTTCAACAGTTAAAAAACTGTCTAACAGAAACTTATTTAACCAACAAAGAAAAAGCCAACAAAGTCCTTTTTTCCGTTCAATGGGATAAAAAAGATATCATTACACCTGAAACTAGAACGGAAAGATATAAAAAATAAAAGCGGGCTGTGCCCGCTTTTATTTTTGAACTTGATAAATATCTTGCTCTTCTAATTCAAAAGCAGTGTGCAAAGTTTCTACCGCTTTGACCATGTCTTTATGTGGCACAACTGTTGATACTTTAATTTCAGACGTACTTACCATTTTCACTTCAATTTCTTCCACAGCTAATACTTCAAACATATCGGCAGCAACGCCTGGGTTTGAAATCATACCCGATCCAACAATCGAAACTTTAGCTAAGCCCCTTTCATGCTCCACTTTTTTATGACCTACTACTTCTTTTAACTGAGCTAGCACAGATAAAGTCGTATCCGTATCTTCTGTTTTAATCGAGAAAGAAATAGATAAACGATTGTCTGACGTCACATTTTGAATAATGATATCCACGTTAACGTGCTCTTTTGCTAATGCTGTAAAAATGGTTGATAATGTCTGAAGTTCATTATTTAGCCCTTCAATTGTGACTCTTGAGATATTATCTTCAAATGCAATTCCTCTTACTACTAAATTCTGTTCCATCGATACTTCCTCCTCAACAATCGTTCCTCTTTCTAATACTAGACTTGACCTTACCTCTAGTGGCACCTGATAGTTTTTTGCAAACTCTACTGCTCGAGGGTGCAATACACCCGCCCCTAGATTTGCAAGCTCTAGCATTTCATCATATGAAATAGACTGCAGTTTACGAGCGCCTTGCACGTAGCGAGGGTCCGTTGTAAATACTCCCGTTACGTCTGTATAGATATCGCACTTATCTGCTTTTAATGCCGCTGCTAAAGCTACGGCTGTTGTATCAGATCCGCCTCTTCCTAACGTTGTAATGCTGTTATCTTCCGACATTCCTTGAAATCCTGCTACGACCACAATATGATTTTCTTTCAAACGCCCTGCAATGGCTTGTTCATTAATCTTGGTGATTCGTGCATTTCCATGCTGAGCTTCCGTACAAATTCCTGCCTGCCATCCTGTATAGGAAGTAGCGTCATAGCCTTTTTCTTGCAGCGCCATTGTAAGGAGAGAAATGGTAACTTGCTCACCGGTTGTTAGTAGCATATCCATTTCTCGTTTACTTGGTTTACTTGTAATTTCTCCTGCTAATCTTACTAATTCATCTGTTGTTTTACCCATTGCTGATACAACCACTACTACTTGATTGCCTTGCTCAACTTCCTGGATAACTCGATTTGCTACATGCTGAATTCGTTCTGTTGATCCAACAGAAGTTCCACCAAATTTTTGAACGATTAATCCCATAAGTCTCCTCATCCTTTCACTTGTTTTCAATATGATAAAGAGGCGATCTATTGCTTAAGCTCAGACAATAAAAAAAGCAATGAGATGGATATCTCATTGCTTAACGAACGAAAAGTATATATAAAACGTTCAATGCCGTGAGATAGCTCTCCAAGAAACACATTCTTGACAATCCTACATTTATTCAACGCAGAACCAGCAAATGACTCTATGAGATGTCATTCACTTCGGCAAATTTTCCTTTCCACATTTGTCTTTAGAGCTCATACTCTTCCAAATGTGTACTCTTAAAATTCGCACCTCTATCTTCACTTCAGTTTAATGAAGTGTCATATGAAATTATGTTCTAGCTTATCAGAGTTTAAACTGGAATTCAATACTAATTTTTTAAGGCTTCAACAATTTGTTCCGCAACCGGCCTTGGAACTCCTGCATTTTGAATCTCTTCGATTGATGCTTCCTTCATCTTTTTAACAGATCCAAACTTTTGCAACAACGCTCTTTTACGCTTTTCACCTACTCCTGGAATATTGTCTAATATAGACTGAAAAGCCGATTTAGAACGAACTTGTCGATGAAACGTAATAGCAAAGCGGTGAACCTCATCTTGAATTCGCTGAAGCAAGTAGAATTCTTGGCTGTTACGCTGAAGTGGAACAATTTCAGGAGGATCTCCAATCATTAAATTAGATGTTCTATGCTTTTCATCTTTGACTAATCCAGCTGTTGGAACAAGCAGCCCTAGTTCATTTTCCAAAACATCTTGAACAGCTGCTAAATGACCTTTTCCACCGTCAACAATAAGTAAATCTGGTAAAGGTAAACCTTCTTTTAATACGCGCGTATATCGTCTTCGTACCACTTCACGCATTGAACCATAATCATCAGGGCCTTCAACCGTTTTAATTTTATACTTTCGATATTCTTTCTTTTCAGGTTTACCGTCAATGAAAACGATCATAGCAGAAACAGGATCTGTTCCTTGAATGTTGGAATTATCAAAAGCTTCAATACGATAAGGCGCTTCAATTCCTAGTGCTTGCCCCAACTGCTCGACAGCACCAACCGTACGCTGTTCATCTCGTTCAATTAAATAAAACTTTTCTTTTAAGGCAATTTGAGCGTTTTTTGACGCAAGCTCAACAAGCTCTTTCTTTTTTCCTCGTTTTGGATGCTGAACGTCTACTTCTAAAAGCTGTTCTGCAAGGTTTGCATCTACAGTTGCTGGCACAAGAACTTCTTTAGGCTTTAAGTTTTTTCCGTAAAATTGTCCAATGAACGTTAGGAAATCTTCTTCTGGTTCGTGGTAAAACGGAAACATAGACACTTCGCGTTCCATTAACTTTCCTTGTCGAATAAAGAAAACTTGTACACACATCCAGCCTTTATCATAAGAATAGCCAAATACATCACGGTTAATAAAGTCATTGAACGTTACTTTTTGCTTCTCCATTGTAGCTTCAATATGAGCAATTTGATCTCGATACTCTTTTGCACGTTCAAAATCTAGCTCTTCTGAAGCTTTCATCATCTTTTCTGTTAATTCAATTTTCACCTGTTCATAACCACCGCTTAGAAAACGCGTAATATTATCAATAATTTCTTTGTTTTGGCTATCCGTAACGTCATATACACAGGGAGCTAGGCACTGTTCAATATGATAATATAAACATGCTCGATTAGGCATCGTCGTACATTTCCGCAAAGGATAAATGCGATCTAATAGCCGCTTGGTTTCATTTGCAGCCTGAACATTTGGATACGGTCCAAAATATTTTCCTTTATCCTTTTTAATTTTGCGCGTGATGACAAGGCGAGGGTGTTTTTCATTCGTAATTTTAATAAAGGGATACCCCTTATCATCTTTCAGCATAATATTATATTTAGGATCATGCTTTTTAATTAAATTCATTTCTAAAATAAGGGCTTCTAAGTCTGACGACGTCACAATATACTCAAAGTCTACAATATCATTAACCAGGCGCAGCGTTTTTCCATCATGAGACCCTGTGAAATAAGAACGAACTCGATTTTTTAGAACCTTTGCTTTTCCAACATAAATAACCGTTCCATACTTATCTTTCATTAAATAACAACCCGGTTGTTCAGGTAAAATAGCCAGCTTTTCTTTTAAATAAGGATTCATACTGCTCTCCTTCCTTCAATATTTTTAACTTTCGCCAAAACCTTCTTGCTTATCTATATTTATTCTTCATTTATACAAAAATAAAAGGAAACGAACGTTTATTCGTTTCCTTTTATTATATCACTTTTAGAAAAAATGTACGAAACCGTCAATGCGGTATAAAGTAGTAAAAACCTAGCTATCGCTAGGTTTTTTACTTACGCGTGTTTATCAACTAATTCAGCTAGTGCTTCTTTTGGTTGGTAACCAATAACTTGGTCTACCTTTTGTCCATCTTTAAATAAAATTAAAGTTGGGATACTCATTACGCCGTGGCTACCAGCAGTTTCTTGGTTTTCATCCACGTCTACCTTTACGATTTTCACTTTTTCACCGTATTCTTGATCTAACTCTTCAAGAACTGGCGCAATCATTTTACATGGTCCACACCATGGTGCCCAAAAGTCAACAAGAACTAGCCCTGAACCAATTTCATTTGAGAAAGTTTGATCTGTTGCGTGTGCAATTGCCATTGTAATTCCTCCTAAATATATGCTATATCTACATGATAAAGAAAGTATACCACCTTCATATAACAGTGGCTATTTATTTGCTTATACTTTTTAACGTATTCGTAACAACTTATTTACTACATAATACAGGTCGTTCCAGGACATGGAACAGCGAAAGGCTAGCCAAGCTGAATGGCTTTATATAATACCTGTATCCTATTTTACACACCTTTAAACAATTCATTCATTATTTTCATAAGAAAAGTCTTTTCCACCGTAGCTGGCAGAAAAGACTTTTTCTTATGAGGATTGTACTTTTAATTTTTTAAATTCTTCTGTAAGCAGTGGTACGACTTCAAATAAATCACCGACAATGCCATAATCCGCTACTTTAAAGATGTTTGCTTCTGCATCCTTGTTAATAGCCACGATAACTTTTGAATTAGACATTCCAGCTAAATGTTGAATAGCTCCTGAGATACCGCAAGCGATATAAAGATCTGGTGTTACAACTTTTCCCGTTTGGCCAATTTGAAGTGAGTAATCGCAGTACTCAGCGTCACAAGCTCCGCGGGATGCTCCAACTGCTCCACCAAGCACATCAGCTAAGTCTTCTAGCGGCTTAAATCCATCTTCACTTTTTACACCACGTCCACCTGCAATGACTACTTTTGCTTCTGATAAATCTACCCCTTGAGTGGCTTTGCGAACTACTTCTTTTACAATTGTACGTAGATTTTTAATTTCCACATCAAATTCTTTTACGTCTCCTGTACGATTCGTGTCTTTTTCCAAAGCCGAGATATTGTTTGGACGGATGGTAGCAAAGATAAAGTCTTCTGTAGAAATCTTCTTTTCAAACGCTTTTCCTGAATAGATTGGGCGAGTGAAGACTAAGTTTCCACCTGCTGCTTCAAGTGCTGTTACGTCTGATATTAGCCCCTTATCTAGACGCGCAGCCAATTTAGGTGATAAATCTTTTCCTAAAGCCGTATGACCAAATATAATTGCTTCTGGCTTTTCTTCTTGAATAACAGCCAATAGTGCTTGTGCATAGCCATCAGATGTATAAGAATCCAAGTCATCATGCTCGGTTACAATTACTCGGTTTGCTCCGTAATGAATGAGTTCGTCTCCTAAATTTTTCACTCCTTTACCAACAAGAACGCCAACGACTTCTCCACCTTCAGCAACCGTTGCGCCTGCAGCAATTGCTTCAAATGATACGTGCCGTAATGCACCTTCTCTTGCTTCTCCTAACACCAATACTTTGCGTCCCATTTCAATTCCCCCATTATCTTAAGCTTTTTTTAAACTACTTTTGCTTCTGAATGCAATAGCGTAACCATCTCTTTTACTTGATCTTGAATATCGCCACTCAAAACGCGTCCTGCTTCTTTTTTAGGTGGTAAATAAATTTCGATTGTTTTTGTTTTTGCTTCTACATCATCTTCATCTAAATCTAAATCATCTAACTCCAGTTCTTCCAGCGGCTTCTTTTTTGCTTTCATAATGCCTGGTAAAGATGGATAGCGTGGCTCATTTAGACCTTGTTGCGCCGTAACCAGTAGCGGTAAAGTTGTCTCAATAACTTCTGAGTCACCCTCTACATCTCGTACAACTGTTACGTTTGTTCCATCGATATCAAGCTTTGTTGCCGTAGTAACGTACGGAATTTCTAATAGTTCAGCGACACGCGGACCAACTTGGCCTGATCCTCCGTCGATTGCCACGTTCCCTGCTAAAACTAAATCCGGCGATTGATCTTTTAAATACTGCGCTAAAATTTTAGCTGTCGTATACTGATCCCCATACTCTACGTCGTCTTCAATATTGATTAGCACCGCTTTATCAGCTCCCATTGCAAGTGCTGTACGAAGCTCTTTTTCTGCTTCTTCGTTTCCTACCGTTACAACCGTAATTTCTCCCCCATGCTTATCTTTCAGCTGAATTGCTTCCTCTACTGCATATTCATCGTAAGGGTTAATAATAAACTCTGCTCCATCTTCTGCAATTTGACCATTTTGTAAAGCAATTTTCTCCTCAGTATCAAATGTTCTTTTTAATAAAACATAAATATTCATTTATTTCCCCTCCTAAAGATAGTTACTTTCCAACAAACTTTGGCTCTCTTTTTTCAATAAAAGCCGTAACCCCTTCTTTTGCATCCTCCGTGTTGAATACGCTTCCAAAAAGTTGTGCTTCTTTTTCTACTCCCTCGTAATAACGACTCGTTTTTGTATACTGTAGTAATTCAAGGGTCGCTTTTACAGAACTTGGGCTCTTTTTAGCAATTACTTCCGCTATCGCCGTTACTTTTGAATGAAGTTCCTCCTCATGGTAGGAAGCATTGGCTAATCCAAGGGTTACCGCTTCTGTTCCCTTGATTGGCCTGCTTGTTAGCATCATTTCACATGCCTTAGCAGCTCCCACATAGCGTGGCAGTCGCTGGGTACCTGCAAATCCCGGAATGATTCCAAGCTGGAGTTCAGGTAGGCCAAGCTTTGCATCATGCGTAACAAATCGCATGTGACAGCTCATCGCTAATTCTAACCCTCCTCCAAGAGCCGTTCCATGAATCATGGCAATAATAGGCTTTGGATAATTTTCAATATACTCAAATAAGTTTTGACCTTTTTTAGCTAAATTTTCATATTGAGTGGATTGTTGTAAGGAAGTAAACTCTTTAATATCGGCTCCTGCGCAGAAAAAGCGCCCTTCACCTTTTAGAATAATAACTCGAGTTTCCTCAATCTCTTCGTACTTTTTTAGTAGTTGTGAAAGCTCTTGTAATACGCCTTGAGACAGCGCATTAGCAGGTGGGTTGTTAAATGTAATAAACGTTATTCCTTGAATTGTTTCACTATACAAAGCGCTCAATTCTACTCACCTCTTGCTTCAATTTATGTAGAGCATAAGCTCTCCCCATTAAAGCGGAGAGCCACTGCATCCATTCATTAATAAATAGTGTACTTTTTTAGATAGTTCGCTTAATTCGTAACGCTGATCATTCATCACCCATGTAGTGACCGTTTCATCAATCGTCCCAAATATCATTTGGCGGGCCAAGCGAATATCCAAGTTTTCTGGAAACTCTCCTGTTTCGATTCCCTTTTGAAGGATGGTATCAATAACAGTAAGGTAATCTTTTAATACATCATTAATTTTCAAGCGAAGCTCTTTATTTGATTGTCTTAACTCTAACTGTGTGACAACCGCTAATGAATAATCACTTGCTAAGAATGAGAAATGTTTATCAATTAACATATATAGGCGTTCAGAAGCAGTGTTTACTTCAACAATTTCTTCCTGTACCTTTTCAATAAACTGTCCCATCTTTTCTTGAAATAAAGAAATTAATACATCTTCTTTATTTTTAAAGTATAAATAAATCGTTCCATCAGCTACTCCTGCTTGCTTAGCAATCTTTGAAACCTGAGCATTATGGTAGCCGTTTTCAGCAATAACAATTACTGCTGCATCAATAATTTGCATGTACTTTGGCTTATTTCTTTTCAATCTAAATACGCTCCTTTAAAATATGAATGATGATTCATTCATATTTTTATAATAAAGAAATAAGATGATTCTGTCAATTGTGTTTTATAAAAAAAGAGACGACGTTTATCACGTCGCCTTTTTTTGGCTTTCCTTTTCTTCCTCAACGAGTGCTCTTCTTAAAATCTTTCCGACTGCTGTTTTCGGAAGTTCTTTTCGAAACTCGTATACCCGAGGAACTTTGTATGCCGCTAAATATTGACGTGAAAAAGTATTTAATTCTTCTTCTGTACATGATACACCATTTTTTAGAACAATGTAAGCTTTTACTGTTTCTCCTCTGTATTCATCTGGAATTCCAGCAACAACGACTTCTTGCACTTTCGGGTGCTCATACAGTACCTCCTCAATTTCACGAGGATAGATATTATATCCACCTGCAATAATCATATCTTTTTTACGATCTACAATATAGAAGAAGCCATCTTCATCCATGTAACCAACATCACCTGTTTTCAGCCACCCATCTTGTAACACAGCTTCGGTTTCATCAGGACGATGCCAATATCCTTTCATAACCTGTGGACCTTTTACTACAATTTCACCAATTTCATTAATTGGCAATGCTTCGCCTGTTTCAAACGAGATAATTTTGGCATCTGTATCTGGCCAAGGAACACCGATACTGCCTCTAATTCTCTTCTCCCAAACAAAATTAGAGTGTGTAACTGGAGATGTCTCAGTTAAACCGTAACCTTCTACTAACTTCCCTCCCGTTATTTCCTCAAATTTTTCCTGTACTTCAACAGGGAGAGGTGCAGAACCACTAATACATGAATCAATGGATGATAAGTTGTATTTGCTGAGATCTGGATGATTTAATAACGCAATATAAATAGTTGGGGCACCTGGAAACAAAGTAGGACGCTGCTTATGAATTGTTTTTAAAACGCTTTCCACATCAAATTTCGGTAATAAAATCATTTCATATCCTTCTAAAACAGACAAAATGAGTACCGTGGTTAAACCATATACGTGAAAAAACGGTAGGATTCCAAGAATTTTTTCATGACCTTGTTTGCACCGATAAAGCCAATGAGAGCACATTGTTGCGTTCGTTACTAAGTTTTTATGAGTAAGCATAACTCCCTTTGGAAATCCAGTTGTTCCACCAGTATATTGTAATAAGGCAATATTTTCATTAGAAGTAACGTCGTATACAAAGGTTTCAGATTCTCTTTTACGCTTCATAATAGTTGGGAATAGATGCGTATCACCCATATGCTCAACTTGAACAGTTATAGCTTGCTGCTTTTTTTGTACATAAGGATATAATAGATTTTTCGGGAATGGTAAGTAGTCTTTAATTGAAGTTGAAATAACATGTTTAATTTTTGTTAACGCTTTCACTTTTGAGATGCGCGGATACAATAGATCTAAAGCAATGATACATGTTGCTCCTGAATCATTTAATTGATACTCTAATTCTCTTTCTGTATACAACGGATTGGTTTCAACAACAATTCCTCCTGCCAAGAGAACTCCATAAAAAGAGATAACAGCTTGAGGACAATTTGGCAACATTATGGCGACTCGATCTCCCTTTTGTACACCTATTTCCTTGAGGTATACAGCCAAAGTAATTGCTTGCTCATATAGTTCATGAAACGTGAGTCGCTTGCCTAAAAAGTGCACAGCACACTTATGTGGATTCTTCTTAGCTGCTTCTTCAAAAAGCTGAGCTAACGTCTTTTCACTGTATGCAAGTGAATGAGGTATTTCAGATGGGTACTGAGAAACCCATGGTTTATCAAGCATACTGCTCCCTCCTTTATTTTTTAAATTTTCTTTCTTCTTAAAGTATACTACTTTTGAATCAGTAATTAGCATGACAAATAGTTATAAAAAAAGAGAAGAGATTTTCACTCTTCTCTTGTCTAACTAATTTATGAAAAAAACAACAAATAAATAAGGCCAATCACCATAAACAATCCGCATAATCCAATCAATACTTTTGCCAATAGTTCCATGTCTCTGCTCCCCTATCCAATTCCTGCACCAATGACAAACGACATGCCAACAGAAATAATCAATGAAATTAAGCCGACCGCGCGATTATCATTTTCAATCTCGTCGTCAATTCGAAACTTTGGTGTTAAAAACTCAAAGATAAAGTAGCTGATTAACAAAAGAACAAACCCATAGATTCCCCAGCCCAGCATTGTAAATAAATTATCATTATGCTCGATGGAATACTTAAAAATATTGGCTAAGCCAAATATTTTACCTCCTGTAGCCATGGCAACTGCAAGGTTCCCTTTTTGAATTTCTTCCCAGTTTTTATATTTTGTTACAAGTTCGAAAATCGCTAAAAATACAACAATACTTAATATAACAACGCTGTAGTAAGCCGCTGATTCCACATAAGGATCTTTCCAAAAATTATCCATTCCTTACAGCTCTCCTCCCCCTCATCTTCTCTATTACTTAAATTCTACAACAGTAACACCTGTCCCTCCTTCACCAGCTTCGCCAAAACGAGCTGATTTAACTGAACGGTGGTTCTTTAAATATTCTTGCACACCTTTTCGTAAAGCACCAGTTCCTTTTCCATGAATAATAGATACGCGTGGATAACCTGCAAGAAGCGCATCATCTAGATATTTTTCAACTCGACTAAGTGCATTTTCGTATCTTTCTCCTCTAAGATCAAGTTCTAAGCTAACATGATAATCTTTACCTTTTACCGTTGCAAGAGGCTTTGTTTCAACAGGTTTTGGTGAGCTGATGTACTCTAGGTCTTTTTCTTTTACTTTCATTTTCATAATACCCATCTGAACTTGCCACTCATTACTTCCTGTCCGCTCAAGTAACGTACCTTTTTGTCCCCATGTCACAACTTTCACTTCGTCGCCCGGAGACAGGACTCTCTCTTGCTTTTTAGGTTTAGAAACTTGCTTTTTACTTTTCTCCAATGTAGGGACCGCATCTTCTAGGCGTTTTCTTGCTTCAATCAGCTCATGCTCTTTAATCGATGCTTGCTGATTTTTTTGCATTTGGCGTAAATTCCGAATAATGTTTTCCGCTTCTTGTGATGCTTCCTTAATTGTATCTTCAGCTTTCTTTTCTGCTTTTTCATATAGCTTATCGCGCTGTTCATTGAATTCAATAATTTGACGCTGAAGCTCTTGATGAAGCTTTTCAGATTCCTTACGTAATGTTTCCGCTTCAGCTAGTTCAGCTTCCGATTTACGTCTGCTCTCTTCAAGGGACGCAATCATGTTTTCCACTTTATTTGTCTCAGAACCAATATAGCTTTTAGCATGATTGATAACCTTATCTTCTAGCCCTAATCGCTTTGAAATTTCAAATGCGTTACTTCGTCCTGGTACACCAATTAATAGCTTATAAGTTGGGCTTAGCGTTTCAATATCAAACTCAACGCTTGCATTCACAACACCGGCACGGTTATATCCATATGCCTTTAGTTCTGGATAATGAGTGGTTGCAACTACTCTTGCACCGCACCCATATACTTCATCCAAAATCGAAATGGCTAGCGCTGCTCCTTCTTGAGGGTCTGTACCGGCTCCTAGCTCATCAAATAAAACAAGGCTTTCGCTATCTACCTTCTTTAAGATATCCACAATATTAACCATATGAGAAGAGAACGTACTTAAGCTTTGTTCAATTGACTGCTCATCTCCAATATCGGCAAATACGTGCTTAAATACCGCCATCTCTGAACCGTCTAGCGCTGGAATTTGGAGGCCAGCTTGAGCCATTAGTGTAAATAAACCAATTGTTTTTAGCGTAACGGTTTTACCGCCTGTATTAGGACCTGTAATCACAATCGACGTATAGTCATCACCAATCTCAATATCGTTGGCTACCACTTCATCTTGCGAAATCAGAGGATGCTTTGCTTTAAATAACTTGATGTAGCCTCGGTCATTCATCTTTGGTTTTGAAGCTTTTAACTCGTGACTATAACGTCCTTTAGCAAACATAAAATCTAATTCACCGAGTAAATAAATGTTTTGTCTTAGCTCATTTGCTACTTCTGCCACTTGAGTCGTGAGCTCAATTAAGATTTTTTCGATTTCTTGCTTTTCTTTCATTTTCGCTTCTTGCAATTCATTATTTAACGTAACAATTGCTTGCGGTTCAATAAATAGCGTTGCACCTGAAGATGACTGATCGTGAACGATACCTCCATAAGCACTGCGATACTCTTGTTTTACTGGAATAACGAATCGGTCATTTCGAATCGTTACAACCGTATCTGAGAGCATTTTTTGAGCAGAAGATGAGCGCACTAAACTCTCTAGCTTTTGACGAATACGTGATTCAGTCGAACGAAGCTTTTGACGAATGCCTCTCAGCTGTTCGCTAGCACCGTCTAGAACCGTTCCATTTTCATCAATGCTTATCTTAACCGCTTGCTCTACTTCTGGCAGGGGTACCAACTTTTCGATATGTTCTTGGATGATTGGAATCTTGACGTCTTCGTCTTCTACTAATTGCTCAACAAATTGTTTTAATTGTCTCGCTGCATAGATTGTGCCAGCAATATCTAAGAGTTCATTTGGACTTAACGTTCCTCCAATTTCAGCTCGCTTTACGCTTTGTCTTACATCCGAAATTCCACCGAGAGGTGCATGTCCACGAAGTCTTAGAACTGTTGTGGCTTCATCTGTAGCATCCTGCCATTTTAAAACCTGTTCATAGTCTGTAGATGGAACAAGCTGATCTACTTTTTCTTTCCCTAAAGATGAGGCAACTTTTGTAGCTAGCTGTTCTTTTACTTTATTAAATTCAAGCACTTGAAAGATCCTTGGTTGCAAAATAAATTCCTCCTGATAATTATTACTCTTTGTGGCGGTTTAAAAACACCTTTAACTCATCTAAACTATACGTATTTAACACTGTTTGAGGCTTTAACCATCCCTTTACGCCAGTAGATACGCCAACCTTCATGTCTTCTAACATCTCGAGGTTGTGAGCATCTGTATTAATAGCAATTTTCACTCCTGCTTCTTGTGCTTTCTTAATGTGCTCTGCTGCTAAATCCAAACGATTTGGGTTTGCGTTTAATTCAAGAGCAGTATCGGTTTCTTTAGCAAGTGAAATTAACAAATTAATATCCACATCATACCCTTCTCTTCGACCAATTAAGCGTCCCGTTGGATGTGCAATTAAATCTACGTGTTGATTTGTTAACGCGTTTTTCAAACGCATCATAATGTCTTCACGAGATTGTGAAAAACTTGAATGAATAGAGGCAATGACAAAATCCATTTCAGCTAATAGCTCATCTTCATAATCGAGCGTCCCGTCTGGTAAAATGTCCATTTCAATTCCTGCTAGAATCGTAAAATCCGTATATTTTTCATTTAACCTCTTTACTTCTTCTCGCTGCTTACGAATGCGCTCTGGCGTTAATCCGTTAGCTACTTTTAAATACTGTGAGTGATCGGTAATCGCCATATACTCATAACCTTTTGCTCGGCAAGCTTCAGCCATTTCTTCAAGAGAGTAACCTCCATCACTCCACGTTGAGTGCATATGTAAGTCGCCTTTAATATCATCATGCTTTAAGAGCTCTTGATTCTTTGTAAAGATGTCTACTTCACGTCCATCTTCTCTAACCTCAGGTGGAATAAATGCTAGTCCAAAATGATGATAGAACGCTTCTTCTGTTTCAAATGTTTGGATTTCACCTGTCTCTATGTTTTCCACACCGTATTCACTAATCTTCTCCCCGTTCTCCTTAGCTAATTGACGCATACGAACATTATGATCTTTGGAACCAGTAAAATGATGAAGCGTTGTAACAAAAGCTTGATCTTCAACAAGACGGAAGTCAACGGATACGTCGTAGTCATAGCCGAGCGTCACAGAAACTTTTGTATCTCCATTTGAAATGATATCTTTAACAAGCGGCAATGACACAAGCTGTTCTCGAACAGCTGCTGGGTTTTCCGTTGAAATAATAAAATCTAAATCCTTTACCGTTTCTTTCATTCGTCTAATACTTCCAGCTTGTGAATATCGAATAATATCTGTCATCGCTTCTAATTGTCCTAGAATTTCTTCAGCAATTGGTAGCATAAATGCAAGTGGTAACCGCTCTGGTCTTTTTCCATATTCCGCGATTGCGGCTAAAATCTTTTCTTCTGTTTTCTTACCAAAGCCAGCTAATCCCTGAACTTTTTCATTATGACAAGCTTCTTCTAGTGAAATGATGTCCACAATGTCTAACTCTTTATATAACTTTGCAATCTTTTTTCCACCTAATCCAGGAAGTTTTAAAAGCGGTACTAGCCCTTCCGGCACTTCTTTTTTCAATTCGTCTAATACGGATGACTGGCCTTTTTCTCTAAATTCTTCAATTACCGTCGCTGTACCTTTTCCAATTCCTTGTAGAGTTGTTACGTCTTCAATATCACTTAGGCTACGCTCATCGCTCTCAAGCGCTGCCGCAGCTTTACGAAAAGCAGAAATCTTAAATGGATTATCTCCTTTTAACTCCATATATGTAGCAATAGTCTCTAAAAGTTTAATAACATCTTTTTTATTCATTATTCAACCTCGATTCAAGATTTATATGTATCAGTGCGGTCTATATTTACTTGTACTACTTTGACACCAAAAAGCTTTATTTACGTTTAGTCCTTCTTTATTATTGTAAAACAAAAAAAGAGGATTTCAAAAGTATTATGCCACTTCTGAGCAATCCTCTCCACTGTCTATTTAAATTACTTGCTTATACCATACCGTATTCTGTCCACAAATCTTGAATAACAGATGATAAATAAGGTGTATTTTCAACGATATTTGTGGCAATTGCTGACTGCTGAATCGCCGTTTGTACGTCATTTACAGGAAGAACCGCCCCCAGATAGAGTAGAATGAATACGAGAACGTAAACCTCTACGAAGCCTAATGCTCCTCCTCCCCATCTATTCAGTTGACGTAAGATCGGAAGATCCGTTAAAGCAGTTAGCACAGAACCAACCATACGTAAAACAAGACGGGTAACAAAGAACAAAATCGCAAAAGCTATCATGCGATAAAAAGCATCTTCAAGAAACGCAGGATCTAATACAAATGATGCAACGCTTTGCTGTTGCATATTTGGAAACGGAATTAACAAACGTAGTCGAGGTGCTAAATCTGCGCTAAAAATATAGGCTACAATAAACGCTACGGCAAAGCTCACAAGGTGAACGATTTGTAGTATTAGCCCGCGTTTTAATCCAGTAACAAATCCTAACAGCAGCAGGATAACTAAAATAATGTCTAACATTAGAAGTCTCATTCCTCTTTCTGATGAAGTTTTTTTTCTAACATTTCATATTCCTCTTTGAGCTTTACATACTCATTCACAATATTGACCGCAGTTAGAACAGCTAATTTATTAATGTCTAAATACGGATTTTTTTTGCTAATCTCCCTCATTTTATCATCAACAATCGAAGCTACCAGTCGGATATGACTAGTACTTTCTGTTCCAACAATTTTATAAGGCTGACCATATATATCAACTGTCGCACGTGTTTTATCTTGTCCTGACACGAGAAAGTCCTCCGTTCCACAAAAAATCCTAATCAATATCATATCATGAAGAAGACTGCAATGGAAACATATCAATATTTACGTTATTATAAAAAATAGACATTTATTTGTAAAATAAGTTGACTAATCAGCTTATCGACAATGAAAGGTGGAGACATATGTCACACGTTGTTTTAACTTTATCATCTGATGACATCTTCAAAATGAAAACATTTTACACTCCGCACTTACAGGCTAAAGTACCTGCCGGTGCAATATTTACTGCAAAGACAGGTAACAGCTCAATCACTGCTTATAAATCTGGAAAAGTACTGTTTCAAGGGAAAGATGCGGAAGTAGAAGCTGTGAAATGGGGCAACACAACCGCACCAATTAAAAAGCAAATTTCTAAAACTAAAGCCGTTTTACCTCCAAACTTTAGTGAGCTATCGGTAATTGGTTCTGATGAGGCAGGAACTGGTGATTACTTTGGTCCAATGACGGTTGTTGCTGCATACGTTAAAAAAGAACAAATTCCATTATTGAAAGAGCTCGGTGTCCGCGATTCAAAAGATTTAACCGACCAAAAAATTATTTCCCTTGCTCAGCAATTAATAAAAATTACTCCTTACAGCTTGCTCGTCCTACATAATGAAAAGTATAATACTTTCCAAGAACGAGGTATGACACAAGGAAAAATGAAAGCACTTCTTCATAATAAAGCCATTTTAAACGTGCTGAATAAGCTTAGTCCTGAAAAGCCAGACGGCATTTTAATTGATCAATTTGTTGAAAAGAATACTTATTACAAACATATCGCTAATGAAAAAGCAATAGCTAATGAAAACGTATATTTTAGTACGAAAGGCGAGGGCGTACATTTAGCAGTAGCTGCTGCTTCTATTATTGCAAGGTATGCCTTTTTAAAACAGATGGATAAGCTTTCAGAAACGGTCGGTATGACCATTCCTCGTGGCGCAGGCAAACAGGTGGATATTGCAGCTGCCTCCATTATTAAAAAGCACGGAGTTAAAGGTTTACATTCCATTGCTAAAACTCACTTCGCAAATACAGAAAAAGCTTTAGCTTTAGTAAAAAAATAAAGAGTTTGGGACATAACAAAATGATTGCTTCTAAGAGACGAACAATAGCTGTTCCAATCTTTTTGGTTTGTCTGAACACGTTCGTTCCATTGCGCTACGGCCACTCGCTTTCCGCGGGGAGGAACCTGAGCTTCCTCGCTGCGCTGCGGGATCTCAGTTTTCCCTCTCTTTCCCGCAGGAGTCGAGTGTCCTACGCTCCATTCCACCCTGTTTCCAACATTGTTTTCACAATCAACCAAAAAACCTGAACGATTAAAAGTGAGAAACTCTCAATCGTTCAGGTTTATCATTGGCTGAATTACTTATGTCCCAGCCTCTTGTTTTTTTATGAACGTAAGCTTGCTTTAAATTGTTCTTCAACAACTTTTAATACATTAGCGTGAGCTGCTGATACTTCTTCATCCGTAAGCGTGCGCTCTGGATCTAGATAGCGTAAAGAGAAAGCGACAGACTTTTTGCCTTCTTCCATTCTTTCACCATCATATAAGTCAAACACCGCAACTTCTTTCAATAGTTCTCCACCAGCTTCATAAATCGCTGTTTGAAGTTCTCCTGCTAATACTTCTTTATCCACAACAAGAGCAATATCTCTTGTGATTGATGGGAAGCGAGGAATTGCAGAATAGCGAACTTCTTCTACTTTCGCCGCAAAGATTGCTTTTAAGTTTAACTCAAATACGTACGTTTCGCGAAGACCATATTGTTTTTGCGTCACTGGATGAAGCTGACCAACATACCCAGCTTCTTGACCATTTAATACAACTGCCGCTGTACGTCCAGGGTGCATGCCTTCTTGATTTGTAGGCTTATATTGAATGTGATTATCAAGACCTAATGCTGATAATAATCCTTCTACAACGCCTTTAGCCACATAGAAATCAGCTGCTTTCTTTTCACCTTGCCAGCTGTGAGAATGCCATAAGCCTGTGATTGCTCCTGCTACTCGCTCTTCTTCTATTGGTAGCTGACCTTCTTCAGTTCCCAAGAACACTGAACCTGTTTCATATAGCGCAATTGAGTCTGTTTGACGAGCGTTATTGTGTTTAATAGCTTCAAGTAAGTGTGGTACTAAGCTTTGACGAAGAACGCTGCGGTCTTCACTCATTGGCATCGCTAAACGAACTGTTGATGCAGTATTTAATGCAAACTGTGTTGCTTTCTCTGCACTTGTTAATGAGTATGTTGTTGTTTGAGCTAACCCAGCGCCTTCTAAGAAACGGCGTACTTTACGACGCTTTAGCTGATAATCAGATAAACGGCCTGGCGTTGCTACAGTCACAGGAAGAGTTGTTGGTAAGTGGTCGTACCCATACATACGAGCTACTTCTTCCACAATATCTTCTTCAATTGTAATATCACCGCGACGCGTTGGAACGGTTACGATAATGGCATCGCCTTCCACTTTGCTTTCGAACTGAAGACGATTCATGATTTCTTGAACTTCAGCCATTTCTAGCTCTGTACCAAGAACATGATTGATGCGCTCAAGCGTTACAGATACAACAGCTGGTTCAATTGTCATTTCATCAAATTCAACTGTTCCTGAAACAATTTCTCCACCCGCATAAGCAGCCATTAGTTCAGCAGCACGATCAGCTGCTATACGTGTGCGGCTTGGGTCGATTCCTTTTTCAAAACGTGCACTTGCTTCACTACGAAGACCGTGCTCTTTCGATGTTTGGCGCACAGATAACCCGCGGAAGTAAGCAGATTCAATTAACACATTTACTGTGTCATCTTGGACTTCAGAATTCGCTCCTCCCATTACACCGGCTAAAGCAATTGGGTCTTTACCATTTGTAATGACAAGCTGGTTCTCTTTTAGTACACGTTTTTGATCATCGAGAGTTACAATTTCTTCGCCTTCTTGTGCATGACGAACAACAACTTCTTTTGAGCCAAGACGATCATAATCAAACGCATGAAGTGGTTGACCGTATTCAAGTAAAATGTAGTTTGTAATATCAACTACGTTATTGTGTGGTCGAATCCCAGCTGCCATCAAGCGCGTTTGCATCCATAGCGGTGACGGCGCAATTTTAACATTTTTCACCATACGTGCTACGTATAAAGGATTATCTTCTTTTGCTTCTACTGCAACTGAAATGTAATCCGATGCTTTTTCTTCCGTCTCTTGAAACTCAACCTCTGGGTATTTTACTTCACGATTTAAGATTGCTGCTACTTCATGAGCTACCCCTAGCATGCTTAAACAGTCTGAACGATTTGGCGTTAAGCCAAGTTCTAATACTTCATCATGCAAATTCAATGCTTCTAAAGCATCTGCTCCAACTTCAGCATCGCTTGGGAATACAAAGATTCCTTCTTGGTAATCTTTTGCGACAAGCTTGCTTTCAATTCCAAGCTCTTGAAGAGAACAAATCATGCCGTTTGATTCTTCACCGCGAAGCTTAGCACGCTTAATTTTAAAATTGCCTGGTAATACAGCGCCTACTTTAGCTACCGCTACCTTTTGACCTTGTGCTACGTTTGGAGCACCACAAACGATTTGAACCGTTTCATCCCCAAGGTCAACCTGACAACGACTTAACTTATCTGCGTTTGGATGCTGTTCACATTCTACTACGTGACCGATGACAACACCGCTTACGCCTTTATTTAAATTTTCTACACCTTCAACTTCAATTCCACTTTTTGTGACTTTATCAGCAAGTTCTTCAGCTTTTACTCCTGATAAATCTACATATTCTTGCAACCAACGATATGATACAAACATGTTAGTCCCTCCTTTATACTTGTTTGAATTGATTTAAGAAACGAGCATCATTTGTATAGAAATGACGAATATCATCAACGCCGTGCTTTAACATAGCGATACGCTCTACGCCTATTCCAAATGCAAAGCCGCGATATTTTTTAGAGTCATAGCCGGCCATTTCAAGTACATTTGGATGTACCATACCAGCGCCTAAAATTTCAATCCAGCCTGTTTGCTTACAAACATTACAGCCTTTTCCTCCACATTTAGCACATGATACGTCCACTTCAACAGATGGTTCAGTAAACGGGAAAAAGCTTGGACGTAGACGAATTTCACGCTCTGCACCGAACATTTTTTTCACAAATACCTCAAGCGTTCCTTTTAAATCACTCATACGAATATTTTCATCTACAACTAAACCTTCAATTTGCATAAATTGATGTGAATGCGTAGCGTCATCATCATCACGACGATATACTTTACCAGGACAAATGATTTTGATTGGACCTTTCCCTTCATTTCCATTCATTACGCGGGCTTGTACTGTTGATGTATGAGTACGTAATAACGTTTCTTCAGTAATATAGAACGTATCCTGCATATCACGTGCTGGGTGACCCTTTGGTAAATTTAACGCTTCGAAGTTGTAGTAATCTTGCTCCACTTCAGGTCCTTCAGCTACTTCATAGCCCATGCCTAAAAACAAATCTTCAACCTCTTCAATTACGCTTGTTAGCGGATGATGTGTACCGACTTTAACTGGTCGACCAGGAAGTGTCACATCGATTGTTTCTGAAGCTAGTTTACGGTTGATTTCTTCTGCTTCTAGCGCCGCTTGCTTTTCTTCAATCTTTGAAGCGATTGCTTCGCGCACTTCATTTGCAAGTGCTCCCATTACAGGACGCTCTTCAGCAGATAATTTCCCCATTCCGCGAAGTACTTCTGTAATTGGTCCTTTTTTTCCTAAATAAGCTACACGTACATCATTCAATGCTTTTAAATCTTTTGAGTCATCAATTTTAACAATCGCTTCTTGTTGCAGCTCTTGTAAACGCTCTTTCATTGAATAATCCTCCTTTTGTTTTAAAAAATTGCAAATAAAAAAAACCTCTCCCAAAAAGGGACGAGGTTTAATCGCGTTACCACCCTTGTTAACCATGCATCTGCACAGTTCACTTCATTAACGTTAACGGAATATCCGGAACACCTTTACATCAAAAATGATGGTCCAAGTGTCAACTCAAGAGGTGAATTCACTTATTGCGCTTATAAAAATGCTTTCAGTCACGGCATTTTCTCCCTGAATAACGCTACATAAGCTACTGCTCTCTATCACTGCTTTTCGCATATTTAGCTATTGTATTATTATAGTGAAAACGGCTAGCCGTTGCAACTACATTCCACGTAAATAGTACATTAAAATTGCTGATGCAATTGCTACATTTAACGATTCACTCTTTCCAAATATCGGTATATATAGGTTATGGTCCGTTTCATTCAGCACCGCTGAGCTTACACCTTGCCCTTCGTTACCAACAATCAGAGCAAAAGCTTCTGGCTTTTCAACTTCCGTGTACACAGAAGCATTTTGTAATGATGTACCATACACGCTAACTCCACATTCCTTTAGTTCTTTAATCGCACTAATTAAGTCTTTCTTAATAACAGGCAAGTTAAAGATTGCACCTTGAGTCGAACGGATGACTTTACTGTTATAAACATCTACACAACCTGCTCCAATAATGACTGCATCGATTCCAGCAGCTTCTGCTGTACGAATAATGGTTCCTACGTTACCTGGATCTTGGACGGCATCTAACAGCACTAATCGACGCGCTGTCTGTAAGACGGATGATGATTGGTTTTGGTAACAAACGGCTGCAATTCCCTGAGGGGTTTCTGTATCAGCAATTGCTTTAATAACAGCAGGCGTCACCACAATCATCTCAACCGTATCAACATTCCAATGCGATGGAATATCAACATTATCAGCAAGAATGAGATACTTAATCATTTCTCTTTGGTTTAAAGCTTCTTCGACAAGATGAAAGCCTTCCACCAAAAATAAACCTTGATTATCGCGCTCTTTTTTTGTATGTAATTTTTTCCATAGTTTAACCTGTGGGTTCTTCACGGAATCAATTCGCTTCACCAAACATAACTCCTCTATTTATCAATTTCAGTTACGATACATAAATTGAATGTGACATACACAAACTATTTTTGATTTTACTATCTATAGTTGAGGTGATCACGATGAATCTTAATTTACGAAATGCTATTATATCAAATGTTTCAGGTAATTCTCAAGAAGAGCTTGAAGCAACGATTATGGATGCTATCAAAAGCGGTGAAGAAAAAATGCTTCCAGGTCTAGGTGTACTTTTCGAAGTACTATGGGAAAACTCGCCTAAAAGTGAAAAAGAAGAAATTTTAACAACACTTGAAAATAGCTTAAAGTAAGTACAAAAGGTGCATTCAAATTGAGTGCACCTTTTGTTTTATTCAAACGTAATTTTATTAACCGTTTCACGATCAAGTTTTTTAATAACTTCTGTAATTAACTTCACCGCATTTTCATAATCATCGCGATGTAACATTGCGGCATGTGAATGAATATAGCGAGTTGCAATTGTAATAGATAGTGCAGGTACGCCGTTAGCTGAAATATGAATAGCTCCTGAATCAGTACCACCGCCTGATAACGCATCAAACTGATATGGGATGTTCATTTCATCTGCTACATCTGTTACAAAGTCACGTAGACCCTTGTGAGAAACCATTGATGCATCATATAAAATGATTTGTGGACCGTCACCCATTTTTGATGCTGCTTCTTTTTCAGACACTCCTGGCGTATCACCAGCAATACCTACATCTACGCCAAATGCAATATCAGGTTGAATAAGATTGGCTGACGTTTTTGCACCGCGTAAACCAACTTCTTCTTGCGCTGTTCCAACGCCGTATACAACGTTTGGATGCTCTTGACCCTTTAAATTCTTGAGCACATCAATAGCAATAGCACAGCCGATACGGTTATCCCATGCTTTAGCTAAAAGCATTTTTTCGTTATTCATAACGGTAAATTCAAAGTACGGAACAATTTGATCGCCAGGCTTTACGCCCCATTCCATTGCTTCTTCACGACTAGATGCACCGATATCAATAAACATATCCTTAATCTCAACCGTCTTCTTACGTACTTCAGCAGGTAAAATATGAGGAGGTTTAGAGCCGATAACTCCTGTAATATCGCCTTTGCGCGTTACAATTGTAACACGTTGCGCTAGCATAACTTGCGACCACCAGCCACCTACAGTTTGAAAACGAATGAAGCCTTTATCATCAATTTGAGTGACCATAAAGCCAACTTCATCTAAATGACCTGCAACCATAATTTTAGGGCCTTTTTCATCACCAACTTTTTTGGCAATAAGGCTTCCAAGTCCGTCTGTTGAAATGCTATCAGCATAAGATTCAATATATTTTTTCATCACTTCTCTTGGTTCGCGTTCGTTTCCAGGAATACCTTTTGCATCAGTTAAGTCTTTTAACATTTGTAATGTTTCATCTAACTTTTTCATTTATCCATACCCCTTTCATATGTATATCTTTTATTATATAAGAAAGTATTTTCAGAGGAAATGTTTTCTTCTTAATACCCTTCGTCTTGACGCTTAAAGTTCACTTCATTTTTCATAATATAAGCCGTTTTCACTTCCTCAGCTGCGAAGCCAAGAATTTCTCCAAGACCCATGTATGAAGAGAATGATTCTATGTACTGTTCTTGATCTACGCTTCCTTTTAATTGTGTGAGCAAAGAGAACACATGTAAAAATTGTTCTGTTGCAGTTTCTTTGTCCGCTTTAACCGGAAGTTCTTCAATTGAATCAAATCCCCATTCAATTCCTAAAGATAATAAGAAGTGAACACCGTCTACGAACTCTTCTAAAATAACCTTTTTATCTGCCGACGGTTTTAGGCTCCAAAATTTGAAACAACGCGTTTCATTAGCCAGCTCGCCTAATTCTACTAATAAAGCAAGAAGTTTGCGGGAAACCAAGTCTTCGTTTTGAAGCTTATGATTTGTTTCAATATGTTGATCTAGCTGGCGCTGCATGTTAAATAAAGACTGTAACTTCATATCTAATCTCTCCTAAAATAAAATAAATATTAATATAAAATTAAAAATAAATGAAACCTTTTTGCCCTTTATACGTACTGTTAGGAAACAACCCTCGGCAAGGAGGCGATATCGCTTTGATTGTGCTCTTAATGCGACTATTAGTAATTGCTTTATTAGTCTATTTCGTTCTTTTTATTATACGATATGTTCGAAATCCAAAACGAAAATTAATGCAAGCCAAAGAGCAAAATGAATTTTACGTGGTGGATGAAGCAGAAAATGTTCGTAAAAATTTGGAGTTAACGTATAAAGGTGTTTTGTTTGAAGGCGAAAAATATATAAATGAACAAATTTTTTCTATTACTATGTTATTAAAAAATCCTGACCAGCTCAATGATTTAACTCATGAGGATATCAGATTGGTGTCTGCTAAGGTATCAACTTTATACCCAAAAGCCATTATTAGCTGGAAAAGTCCCGTACGAGAGTTTTTAAAGAACGAGCCACAAAAGCAATAGCTTTTGGGCTTTTTTATTGAGAAAGCTTTTGATAAACAGTGTGCTTACTTCTTGTTGAAGAAGGCCTCTCTGCTTAGTGTGATTTCCATTCCAGATTGTTCCCTTTCCTCAGGGCGAGCGGCCGACCCTCCTTGTATACTGTGAGGTCTCACCTGACTCGCTAGTCCTGCTGGAGTATCACATCTTTCATTTCAATCACGGGGCTTTTGGATAGGGAAGCCTTTTGATGAAATTACTCTCTTGAAGGAATTTTAAAAACGCTCTCCACTTTGCATATTCAGTTCCATTAACCTCTACGTTTGAAACGTTTTCTTCTAACTCATAGATAAGGAGCCTACTACTACATCTATCTAAAACAATAACCTTAAAAATAAAAGCAAGATATTTGTTCATGGCTTCTCCCATTTCATTTTTCAAATTATTCATCTACATATAGATTAGCAATAATGCCAAATGAACAACCACCAAAGCAGGCAGACCGAAACGAAAGCTTGCGTGCTTTGTTTTGTGACGATAAAGATTCATGCCAATGGTTGCACCTAGAGCTCCTCCGATAATGGCAATCGTCCAAAGTGTTTGCTCTTTGATTCTCCATTCATTTCGCTGAGCTCTTTTTTTGTCTGCATTCATTACATATAAGCCTATAAGGTTGATAAGTATCGCGTATATCATTAAAAACAAAGATAATCCCTCCAATAAACAAAAAAGCCTTGCTACCTAGTGGTAACAAGACTTTTTAGCAGAAATTACTTCTCTAAGCCTTTTTTAGCAGCTGCTGCTAATTCAGCAAATGCTTTTTCGTCAGCTACAGCTAATTCAGCAAGCATTTTACGGTTAACTTCAATACCTGCTAATTTTAATCCGTGCATTAAACGGCTGTAAGAAAGACCATTCATACGAGCTGCTGCATTGATACGTGTAATCCATAATTTACGGAAATCACGTTTTTTCTGACGACGGTCACGATAAGCATACATGTATGATTTCATTACTTGCTGATTAGCAACTTTGTATAATCTATGCTTTGAACCGAAGAAACCTTTGGCTAATTTTAAAACTTTTTTACGACGTTTGCGTGTTACTGTACCGCCTTTTACGCGTGGCATAATTGTTACCTCCTGTTATGTTTCTATCTCAACCCAAATTACTTAATGTTATCTAATAAGTGACGAATACGTTTGAAGTCACCTTTGCTTACTAAAGAACCTTTACGTAATTTACGTTTTTGTTTAGTAGATTTGTTAGCGAATAAGTGACTAGTGTAAGCACGAGCACGCTTTAACTTACCGCTTCCAGTTTTTTTGAAACGCTTTGCAGCGCCACGATGTGTTTTCATTTTTGGCATGGGGTGTTCCTCCTCGTTCTATTACTTTTCGTTTTTAGGTGCAAGCACTAGGAACATGCTGCGTCCTTCCATTTTTGGAGCTGATTCAACTGAACTAACATCAGCGCAAGCCTCTGAAAAACGATCAAGTACTTTTTGTCCAATTCCTTTATGAGTAATAGCACGACCCTTAAAACGAATTGACGCTTTTACTTTATCACCTTTTTCAAGGAACTTACGTGCGTTACGAAGTTTTGTGTTAAAATCATGCTCATCGATTGTTGGGCTTAAACGAACTTCCTTTAAGTTAACAACCTTTTGGTTTTTACGAGCTTCTCTTTCTTTACGCTGTTGCTCGTAGCGGAACTTACCGTAGTCCATAATACGACATACAGGTGGTTTCGCGTTTGCAGCAACCATTACTAAGTCAAGATTTGCTCGTGCAGCAATATCAAGTGCTTCATTTTTTGATTTAATTCCTAATTGCTCACCGTTTTGATCAATTAGACGAACTTCGCGAGCTCGAATGCCCTCGTTTACCATCATGTCCTTGCTAATAAGTAGCCACCTCCAAGGTTTAATGAATGAATACGCTTGTGTAGATATTGGTATACACACAAAAAAGCGTGAGTACACAATGCACCCACACTACTATCGTTAAAAGTAAATACGATGTCAACCTGCTAACTGCTCTATACGCGTCAATCAGGTGAGAAGCGGGTGCTTCTTCTTCTGCACAAACAAGTATTCAATTACTTAAGCTATTATAGTATCAACAAAGACAAAAGTCAATGATTTCGTTCTTTATTTAACAACAAAAATCATTTTACCAAAGGAAAAACATTTATGCAACATTTTTTTTACTTTTTTTAAAAAGGAAAGCAGAGAAGTTGCCCTCTCCGCTTTTTCATTAGCGAGTAATTTCTACTTTTAATCCTGCTAAGAACTGTTCAAAATCAACAGTTTCTGAATTTTGCTCACCGTATTTACGAACATTAACCGCTTTTTCTTCTACTTCTTTATCTCCCACTACTAGCATGTAAGGAATTTTTTGCATTTGAGCTTCACGAATTTTATAGCCAATTTTCTCTTCACGTGAATCTAGTTCCACACGTACGCCAGCTAACTGAAGTTTCTCTTGAACTTCTTTTGCATAGTCTAGGTGAACAGTTGGCGATACTGGAATCACTTGAACTTGAACAGGTGCTAACCATGTTGGGAATGCCCCTTTGTATTCTTCAATTAAGAAAGCAACAAAGCGCTCCATTGTTGATACGACACCTCGGTGAATAACAACCGGACGATGCTGTTTTCCATCTTCACCGATATATGTTAGATCAAAACGCTCTGGCAATAAGAAGTCCAGCTGCACTGTTGAAAGAGTTTCTTCCTTTCCAAGAGCCGTTTTAACTTGAACGTCTAGCTTCGGACCGTAGAATGCTGCTTCACCCTCTGCTTCGTAATAGTCTAAGCCAAGCTCATCCATCGCGTCTTTTAACATGGTTTGTGCTTTTTCCCACATTGCATCATCATCAAAGTATTTCTCTGTATCTTCTGGATCACGATACGATAAGCGGAACGAGTAATTTTCAAAGCCAAAGTCTTTGTATACAGCTTCTACTAAGCGAACCACACGAATTAATTCGTCTTTAATTTGGTCTGGACGAACAAAGATATGTGCATCATTTAGCGTCATACCGCGAACACGCTGAAGACCTGCAAGTGCACCTGACATTTCATAGCGGTGCATCGTACCTAGCTCTGCAATACGAATTGGTAATTCACGATAGCTGTGGATATCATTTTTATATACCATCATATGGTGTGGACAGTTCATTGGACGAAGAACTAAATCTTCATTATCCATTTCCATTGCTGGGAACATACCGTCTTGATAGTGATCCCAGTGACCTGATGTTTTATATAGCTCTACGCTACCTAGGACTGGTGTATACACATGTTGATAACCTAGCGCAACCTCTTTATCCACAATGTAGCGCTCAATAACGCGACGAATTGTTGCACCTTTTGGTAACCATAATGGAAGACCTTGTCCAACTTTTTGTGAGTTTGTGAATAAGTTAAGCTCTTTACCAATTTTACGGTGATCACGCTCTTTCGCTTCTTCTAATAAACGTAAGTGCTCATCTAAATCTGCTTTTTTGAAGAATGCCGTGCCATAAATGCGCTGCAACATTTGATTGTTGCTATCTCCACGCCAGTAAGCACCTGCAATATTTAACAGTTTAAACTCTTTAATTTTTCCTGTTGATGGAACGTGGACACCTCGGCAAAGATCAAAGAATTCTCCTTGGTGATAAATCGTTACAGTCTCACCTGCTGGAATAGCATCGATAAGCTCTAACTTTAATTCATCTCCAACTTCTTTATAAAGCTCAATTGCTTCTTCACGAGACACTTCGCGACGCTCAATATCAATATTGGCGTTTACAATCTTCTTCATTTCTTTTTCAATTTCAATTAGATCGTCAGGTGTAATGGAATGCTCCATATCAATGTCATAATAAAATCCATTCTCAATAACTGGTCCTACACCAAGCTGGACCTTTTGATCTTTAAAAACACGCTTAATTGCTTGAGCCATTAAGTGCGCCGTGCTGTGACGCATAATCTCAAGTGCTTCACCTGAATCTTGTGTGATGATTTCAAGCTGACCGTCTGCATGGATTGGTGTACGCAAATCTAAAAGCTCACCGTTTACTTTACCCGCAATTGATTTTTTCTTTAGCCCTGGGCTAATTGATGATGCAATTTGTTCTGTCGTTGTACCTTTAGGATACTCTTTTACTGCTCCATCTGGAAATGTCATTGAAATAACTTCTGACATGTGATTCAACTCCTTATTTATCTCAATATAATCTTGCATAAACTGGTTATTTACGCAAATAAAAAAACTCATCCCTTAATAAGGGACGAGTTGTGTATACACGTGGTACCACCCTTGTTTCTGTCTTTTTGCTTAACAAGGCACAATGAAAGACAGCTCGAGGTTTGATAACGGAAATTCCGTCAGTAATTACTAAAGTAAAATACTTGTTTACTACTGAAGTTTAGAGGTGGTAAGGATATAAATCGTGTTAAGAATCTTTCAGCCACGGATTCTCTCTCTAATAAACCGTAAATATAAACTCATGTCCTCATCATTACTTATCGCTGATTAAAATTTTTACAATATGAGCCTATTATATTCATTTTTAAAATAGAAATCAACCTCTCAAGTCAGATTCTCTTTTTTTAAAAATGCCGCTTCTTGTTTTGTGCATATGACCACTCGTTCTTGAAAAAGATTTTGAATAGTATAAATGAAATCATGTGTATTCTCACGATCACTATAAATATAAATATGCTGCGGAGATAGTGTAATGAGAGGCGCTATAACGGATGGGTCTATGTATAACGACTCATTCTTTTTCATAAATTCTTCAGCCAGATGTTGACGCTGATTCACTGTTAGCAATCCAAAGTTTTCATCATAGAGTTGAAATTCGTTCTCTTGTGAATGCACAACATGTACAGCTTCGCAACTTGCTTCCTCCGTTAAAATAACTTGTCGCAGCTGTTCAACAAACATTTGATATTCATATTCTAGTTTATATTCATCAATAGCGATTTCTAAATAGTACTGTAAGCGAGAGCGATAGTTCTTTAATCGAAACTGGAGAAAAGACTCAAATGTAAACGTAACGTTGTTAACCAGAAAATCTTGAAGCGCTTCTCTAATTAATAAATCTTTAGGCATCGGAAAGTCACGTTTAGGTACGTCAACTTTCTCACCTTCTACAATATGATAGACCATGTCTATCATAAGCTGTAGCTCTTGTTCATCCGTATAGAAAAATTTCTGTTTCAAAATCTCACTTAAAATCGTCTCTTCTTTCTGCTCTAATATAAAGTCTGTCAATACTGGGATTAGCATATCGTGTACAATTTCGTCTCGATTATATGTCACGTCAATTACTAGAAGCTGACTGTTCACAAGTTTAAAGCATTGCGGAGCATATGATAAAGCGCTTCGTTTCGCGCATAGCGACCTGTAAATACCAATTGCTTCTTTCTCATACTTAAAGAAAATTCTCACTAATGTTAGCCCCCTTTTGGACACGCTTTATTTATATATATGGGGCAACATGAAAAAAAATGAGCAAGTCCTTACATGAAATGTAAAAGAACTGCTCATTTATTACGTTTATTTTCACCTTCTACCTTTACAGGAGTGGCTAACGTCTTAATTCGTTCCATAATGCGGGCAGCTTTCAGCTCTTCTTCCTCGCCTTTTTGCGTATACGTTAAATGGTGCTTCATCTGCTGAAAATTTAGGTTTGACGTAAAGAAAGTAGGTAAATTTTCTAACATTCGAAATTGAAGAATGGTACCCAATACATCGTCGCGCATCCAGCTTGTTACGGATTCTGCTCCCAAATCATCTAACATTAGGACGGGCACTTTTTTTACGTATTCAATCTTCTCGTTAAAGGTTTTATCTTGAAAAGATCCTTTAAGCTCACGTAAGAATTCAGGAACATATACAATCGTTGATTTTACTTTCTTTTCAGCTAAAGCATTAGCAATGGCACCTAAAAAGTATGTTTTTCCAACACCGAACGATCCATGTAGATAAAGAGCTTTCATCTTCTTATTAGGTTCATACTCCCTGACAAAATCTCGTACTAACTTGATTGCTTCAAGCCTTCCTTGCTCAATTTCAATATCTGACATGGAAGCACCTAAAATATCTTTCGGTACATAAAGACACTGGATAAATGATTCTTGCTCTTTGCGTTCATCTTCAGTTACTTTTCGAGGGCAGCGCTCATAGGTCACATCAATGTTTTTACCATCAATTACAAGCTTTGGCTGATAACCTTTAATCATATTAACGCAGCTTTGCAGGGATGGACAGTCTTGACACTCTTTGCTTTGTCCTTTAAATTCATGCATCTTAATGAGACCTCGTTCTACAATACCTTCATCCAATTGATCTCGATTCTTCCTTAAGAAATCTTGGACATTACGATCAGAAAGCACTTCTGATTTTAACGTTTCAAATCGTTCCTTGAAACCTTGATTATTTGCTAGTTTGTTTAGCGAATCATTGATTGACTTCACCCCATCACCTCTCCTTTCCATTCATTAATCTTCACGATTTTTCTTTAAATCTAAATCAAGCTGTTTTAACTCTTCTTCAAGTTTCCGCTTTTCTTCTTCAAAGTCTAAATCTTCTTTTTGACTTTGAGGTTTCTTTTTCTCTTCAGACTCTTCTTTCAACCAATCTGGCACCATCTCTTTACGAACCGTTCTTTGTTTCTTCGTCGCCGTTTGCTTAGATTCAGCCCAGTTTTGGTATTCTTTATGCTCATTTTTCGCAATGACCATCGCTTCTTCCACTGTTTTTACCTTTTTACGAGCCCAGTGTCCTGCAATTTTATCCACATATGCTTTTGATAACTTCATATCCGTTCTTAGCATGACATAATAAATGAGTACATTAGCAACACCTGGAGAAAGGTTTTGATGAAACATAACGTCTTCAACCATTTGTAAATCTGCTTTAGAAGGCGTTGCTCCACCGGACAAGTCCGTCAGTAGCTGTCTTGGAGACGTCACTTCTAACTGCTTAATTAACTTCTCTTCTTGAGAAGTTGGCTCTCTATGTTCCATAGTTCGCAATAACGGCGGCTGAATTTGTTCACTTAAGTTAGGTAGCGCTTCTCCATTTTCAAACTGATAATGGTTTCTAGCAGCTTTTCGAAGCAGCTCAATATCTACTTGATCATTTTCGTTCAACGCGTCCAAGACCACATTCTTCATTTGCAGAGCATCAATTTGATATAAAAATGCTAGCTTTTCAATTGCTAACCTCACCTTGGCTGTAATTGCTTTTTTCGAAATCATAGACTCAGTTAACCCTGTCAAAAATAAATCAAAGTCAAAGCCAGCATCCTTAATTGTTATACTAGCTCTTTGTGAATTATCCACATAGTCCAGATCTCCACTTGGTTTGAAGACATCTTGGTTCTCTCGTTGTAAACTTGACGTGAGCTCTGTCGTTTGTACTGACTTATACACATCATTAAATGAACGAGTAACGTCTTTAAACTCACTGTGGTCCACAGCTGGATCCATAAAATATCGTCTAATTTTTTGAAATACATTTTTACCTAATCGATTGTATAAGTAGACGTTTAAAACACCATCATCAAAAAACTGCTGTGGTGTTAATGGTGGAATTAACTCATAAATATAAACTCTTCCCCCGTCCTCTTCTTTCATATAGGTTTTTAATAAGCCAATACCTTCAAGCTTTAATCGCTCCTGATAAATGGATTTCAAGTTCATTTGCATAACGGCCATTAGGTGATGATGCGTTACTTCTGTTCCCCATAAGCGTCCTTGTTCTAGTTCACTCCATAACGTCATATATAAGCCATAGCACACGGTTCCAATTAACGGTTGATATAGAGTTGTTAACACTTTTCGATCATATTCTTGAATAACGCCGCTCGTTCTCACAACATAACGGTCAACTGGAATGATTTCTTTCCAATGTTGCTCATTCATCATCATTACCTACCCAATTCTAAAATAGCAAAAAAGAGCTAAAAAATCTCTTTAATAGCTCTTTTATAATTTTTCCTTCTTAATTAACTCCTTTAGTTCATCAATAAATACATTAATGTCTTTAAATTGACGATAAACAGAAGCAAAGCGTACATACGATACTTCATCGATAGCAGCTAGTCTTTCCATTACCATTTCCCCAACAACGTCTGACTGCACTTCCGATGCACCTTGACTGCGCAGTTCAGATTCAATATCATGTACAGTATCTTCTAATTGTTTTAAGCTAACTTGCCTTTTCTCACATGCCTTTATTAAACCGCGTAAAATTTTCTCTTTGCTAAACTCTTCACGCGCCCCATCTTTTTTCACTACAATTAAAGGTGGCTCTTCTACTTTTTCAAATGTTGTATAACGATAGTGACAACTTTCGCATTCACGCCGTCTGCGAATTGAACGACCTTCTTCAACAGGCCGTGAGTCTAACACTCTCGTTCCATTATACTGACAGGAAGGACATTTCATCTTCTCAACTCCAATAAATAACCTTTTATATTTGTATAAACTAAGCAGCTTGTACGAACTAACCACTTATGTACGTTAGAAATTCAAAATAAAAATTCACTTTCTTTTCATATTATAGAAAACAAAGCTTGAATACAAGTGAAGGAGAATGAATTCTGAAATTTTATTTCCTAAAACATTTGTTTTCCAATAGATAAAGGCGCTACACAGCTTTATTTGTTTAATACACTTTATTTCCCTTACTTAATAGCAATCAGATGTTGGTCAAAATATTTATAAAAAAAGATGATTAATTCTTTACTATAACCAAAATCGAATGGCATTACTTTTGATTCCGTTGTAACCGAAAAATCGATAGCGGTTTCAAAAGGTCGTAATGAAATAATCGTAATAACAACAAACGCCTTTCTCCCCTTTGACACGTTTAAGCTAATCTCTCCACGCTCTTCATAAGCGGCTAAAATTTCTACTCCATTCATATTCTTCAATAAATTTTGCACCTGAGTAAATGTTTGAGAGGCTGTTGATTTGTAGTAATGTGTTTGTAACTTTGGATTTTCGTGGTGGTCCCTAGTTTCAGAATGATTCGAAAAAACTGACTTTACTTTTTGAATAATCCCCATGTTGTGTAGACTCCTTTTTATCAAAATAATCGCTATAGCTACTAAAGATACCCTAGCTGCTTTCTTTATTATAATGGATAAACGGTATTTTTGTATCTAAAAAGGACTGTCTATAAATGGCGAGTCCAATTTATAGAGCAGTCCCTAATTGTTCTTAGCTTTGTTTTATACTATTAAAGTACATTTGCTTTCGTTTGCTTTACTTGTACAGGACCCATTCCACGCGGTACTTCAATTGTCTCACGTGTTTGAGCATTTAGTTCATCTGCAATATAGTCAGCAGCAATTGTTGGATCTAAGTCTCCACATGTGTATACATCGATGCTTGCATACCCATGCTCTGGAAAGCTGTGGATAGTTAAATGTGATTCTGAAATAATAACAACCCCACTTACGCCCTGAGGTGCAAATTTATGAAACGCAACCTCACGAACTTCCGCTCCAGTTTTTAGTGCTGCATCTACAAACGTTTTTTCAATATAATCCATATCATTCAACTTATCGAAATCACAACCCCATAATTCTGAGATAACGTGACGACCCATTGTTTCCATAATGATATTTCCCCCTTTAACAATTTTTAATCGTTAAATATGAAATTCTTTCGCCATATAGCATGTTAACTACCACGGGGGAAAGTTAGTCCAGAGAGGTCCTAACCCTTTAAGTAGATACATAACCGAAAGGTACACAAGAAGTTCACGAAACATAGTATACTTTGTTTAGACTCATTTTGCAACACGTGATTTTATTTAAATTTGCAATCCGTAGCTAAACTCGATTTATTCTCTGCCCCACCACTTTTTAAGACCTCTCATTTATTAGTTCCCTATCTCAGTTAGAACAAACAATGAATTCAAATACAATGAGGCTGGGACAAAACCCTCCTCTGAGATGAAAAAAGCCGTGAAATTTTACGATGAGTAAAATTTCACGGCTTTGTTTTATTTTTTCCATAAAAATAAGGACCACTTCTGATAAAATATAGTCACCACAACAAATTCAACCAGAAAGAAGGGTCCTTATGTTTAAAGATTATAACATGAATCAATTAATTTTACCTTTAGAATTAGAAATGAAATTACAAGAAAACGATATCGCCTTTTCTATCCATCATTTAGTAGAAAGTATTCCGAGTGAAGCCTTTGATTCATTCGTCCAGCATACTGGATGCCCAGCTTATCATCCACGCATGATGCTAAAAATTATTTTATGTAGCTACACACAATCGACGTTCTCTGGGCGTAAGATAGAAGGTCTTTTACATGACAGTATTCGCATGATGTGGCTCGCACAAGGAAATGAGCCTAGTTATCGGACCATCAATCGTTTTCGTGTCCATCCCGATATGCAAGAAATCATACGTCAGTGTTTCGTGCAATTCCGTTGCCAGTTAGTGCAGGAGAAGCTCATTGATCAGGAAGCCATCTTTATCGACGGAACAAAATTAGAAGCGAACGCTAACAAATTCACTTTTGTATGGAAGAAAGCCGTTGAAAAATATCATGAAAACTTGGTGGAAAAGTCCAACCAGTTATACAAGGAACTACTTGAAAATCAGATTATCCCTGAAATAAAAAGAGAAAATGAAGAGCAGCTGTCCGTGGAGGAATTAACGCAAATCGTGGAAAATTTAGAGGAAGTAGTCGAGGAATATACGCAAAAGATCGACCACTCTAAGGACGTTAACGAACGTAAACAACTTCGTAGTGAAAGAAAGTCACCGAAACAAATGGTAAAACAGATATACGATTGGATTGCGCGCAAACAAAAGTATGAAAAGGATTTTGAAACCTTTGGAACACGCAATAGTTATTCGAAAACAGACCACGATGCCACCTTTATGCGAATGAAAGATGACTACATGCAAAATGGACAATTAAAAGCAGGATATAATGTGCAAATAGCGACAGAAGGACAATTTACACTAGCTTACGGTGTATTCCCTAACCCAACGGATACGAAAACACTTATCCCATTTCTTGACCGAATTGAAAAGCACTTTTTTTCCTTACCCCAACATATCGTGGCGGATGCCGGTTATGGGAGTGAACAAAATTACGATGATATTTTGACTAATAGAAAACGCACTCCACTCATCACGTATAATCATTACTTAAATGAACAAAAGAAAAAGTTCAAAAAGGACCCTTTTAAAACGAGTAATTGGTTATATGATGAAGAGAAAGATATGTTCACTTGTCCAAATGGAAAATGGCTTACGTTTCAATACGATTCAACCCGTACAGATAAAGCAGGTTTTAAACGCCAATTCAAAATCTATGAATGTGAAGACTGTACTGGTTGTCCACTACGCTCCTTATGTACAAAAGCGAAAGAAGGAACCAATCGTAAGCTTATGGTCAATGAAAAATGGGAAGAACAAAAAGAATACATAAAAGCGAAGCTTTCGGAAGAAGAAACGGCTAAAATTTATCGTCAACGTAAAATGGACGTGGAGCCAGTTTTTGGATTCTTGAAGGCTAATTTAGGTTTCACACGATTTTCTGTTCGTGGGAAATCCAAAGTCGAAAACGAAACCGGCCTCGCACTAATGGCCGTGAATATACGAAAATATGTGGCAAGGGGGTGAGATCTTGCCTTTATATCTTTAAAATAATTGAAAAAAGGCGAAGTCGCACCGGCGACTTCACCTTTTTTCGATTATAGAGACCTTTTGTCCCAGCCT